>WRMM01000027.1 GCA_009777135.1 Candidatus Fibrimonadales bacterium | reverse complement strand
GGGGGATATGCACTACGCTATCATGGCGTAGAAACGCAATTAAGTGGGCTAGGATTGGAAATAGAGAATGCGCAGCGGCTTTGTTGCAAAGAGCCTCGTGCGCAAGCTTGTTATTCTCGATTCTCAATTTTCTATTCTCCATTGGATTTATATGTTGCAAAGGCAAATATACAAAATAACCAAGCCGCTTGTCCAAGCTTCGGGGCCAAGCTCTGTGCCTTCTGTAGTCCTGCTCCGGAACGCAGAGACCCGTTACATTGAAGCGGCGATTATGATGCATAGGGGCTAAGGTAGAAAAATTACATTACCCCAATCCCAACCTTAATCCTCGTGTCCTTAGGTCCGTCCAATCCCCTTGCTACGCTAAAATTAAAATTAAAAGGCACAGAATAAAACAAGCGATTTTCCAAACGCCAGTCAAAACCAAAGCTTCGCTGCCATTCATCATGCCAAACGCAGCCCATTTGCGCAAAAGGCGAAACGCTGAAATTTTTTGTTGTGAAAATACCAAATCTTTTTCTAAAATCGGTGTAAATAGGAAATTTGTAGCGAGCATCCGCTAAAACAATTCTCGTTCCCTGCTTAAAATAACTCTCGCTGTTTTCCAGAATCGGATAACCTTCCATCACTAAAGGATGCAGATAAAAATTATCCAAAGTGTCAGATATGCTTTGCCAGTTCAAAATACCGCTGCCAGAAAGCGAAAGGTCAAGGTTGCCAATCGAAATTTTTGCCATGCCCGCCCATTCATGCAAATCAAAATTCCTGTAATTAGGGCTAACAACGCCGGCATCGCTAATAGTGAAGCTTTCAAAAAAAATTCCCGACCTGATTAATTTTGAATTAGAAAATGAATAAAGACCTTGCAAACTTAAAAGGCTATCAGCTATTGCAAAGCCTGCCATAAAACCTGTTTGCCATCTTTTGTGATAATTCCATCTAAAGCCATCTTGATAAAGATTAAGAGAAGCCCAATCATAAGAAGCAAATGCTGTTAGCGAGTCTCCTTTTTTGAAAATGGAATAAGAAGCAGAAAACATGGTATTGTAAAGTTCGGATGCATATTCGCTAACGCCCAGAGAATCCCCATAGCTGCGAGGATCTTCGTAGCGAATCGTGTCTCTTGACGAAGTGTTCATTCGCATAGCGGCAAGGTTAAGCGTTATTGGAAAACTGCGGTTTTCTAAACTGGCAAACAAATCGCTTTGGCTGTCTTCGCCAAATTTGCCAATTTGCTGCAAAGCAGCTGCTTGGAAAAAGTTTTTGTTAAGCGGATCATTCAAAGCAAACGCAAGCCCAACTTTCGGAACCATTTTCCCAGCATTAACCGCTCCAAAATCCGGGGGCCGATCGTCAAAGGCAAACAAAGGCACAAGAATAGGCATTCTAGGAATGGGCAGGTAACTGCGTTCGGAATTTGCAAAGGAGATGCTCAATTCTTGCCACTTGTCTGAACCAGAATTTATAGAATTTACAGGATTTTCAGAATTATTCTCAATTCTCAATTCACTATTCTCCATTCTATAGATAGAGAATCCGTCACTGTCGTAACCTATGTAATGCAATCCTGTTGAATCTGCTGTTGGCGAAAATGCGCCGCCCAAAACGTTTGTTATTCTTTCTATTTTTTTTGTTTCCAAATCCAGTTTGTATATATTGAAAATACCTGTTTCATCGCTGGAAAAATACAATGATTTGCCATCAAGACTCCAAGAAGGATCTCTGCTGTCATTGTCTGAACCCCATACCCCATACCCCATACCCCATACCCCACTTTCTTCCCATATTCCTATTTTTCGTTTTGTTCCGTCAAAGTAGCTGTAGGCTATTTTTTTTCCGTCGGGGGAAAATTTTGGGTTGTAGATATGGAATTCCGTGCCTGTAGGGATAATTAGGTCGGTATAATCAAATCGTTGGGGCGTTGCCGGCAACGCCCGTACATTTTCTAGGTCGGTGGGGTTGGTTATCTCGGCGATTGATAAATAAAATCGCGTTCCGTCTTTTTCTCTTCTTGCGAAGGCGATTTTTTTTCCGTCGGGGGAAATATCGGGGAAAATTGCGTCTGCGAATTTTGTGATTGTGCGATTGCTGCCAAGAGTGTCTGCGATGGCTATGTCAAAATATGGTTTGCCGCTTTTGTCTCGGTTTTGATAGGTGGCATAAGCTAAAAGCAAGCCTTCCGAGGTTTGGCGAATTGACATTCCTTGTGAAAGATAAGGTTTTTTTAATTTGAATTTTTTAAAAGCAACGGGAACAGAATCTTTCATTTCAAAAATGCCGCCATCAAAAAAATTGCCGCCAAAGTTTGAAAGCCCGTAAAGATTGCCGTTTATCGGAGAAATAAAATCATGGTAAAAAGCGTTTTTTGTTATTTTTTTTCCTTGATTAATTTCACCTATTGATTTGCGAATTTTTTCGTAATGTTCTTTTCTGTTTTTTTTCCAGTCATTGTATAATTCTTTTTCTGTGATGTTTAGTTTGTTTTTTAATGCGCCGCTCAAAGTTATATTTGAAACTTTGCCCATTTCTTTCCATAATTCCGGAATTATGCTATCGCCATAAACTTCTGCGATGTAGCGAACCATGTCAAAGCCTTGCGTGTATGGCCCGAGTTCCGCTTCTAAAGATTGCTCGCTGAAGTCTTCCATAAATTCCAATGGCAAAACCTTGTTTTCTAAAAATGCCGTTCGCAAAAGCATGTCGCGGTGCGTGTCCCAAAAATCAAAACCCATTCTGTAGCTTTCGTATTGGGCGGTGCCTTCTGCAAACCAAAATGGCTGAATCATAAAAGGTATGTATGCTGCAAGGTTAACTTGCTGCCGTTCGTTGTAAAAATCTATTTTGGAAATTTGCAAGCCATTAATCCAAGGGAAGGGCGTTTTGCTCCCGTTTTGCATGCTTGCCAAATGCGCAAACTCGTGAAAAATAACATCCTTTGTCCAGGAGTGCGTGCCGCGCACTTTAAAATCCCAGCTGGTAAGCCCAATGCGCATCATATTATAAACAGGATTTGCTTCTCCGCTGCTGTAAAGAACGTTGTCAAAAACCAAATTGATTTTGCTCGGCAATTTAATTTTATAGCGATTTGTCAAAGTATCATAAACGCTTTCTGCCATTTCCGTTGCCCACGCCGCCCGCTCCCTATATTCCACAGGATAATGCACCAAAAAACGCTCCGTCTCCGCGCTTTTCCAATTCACGCCGCTTTGATTGCCGTAGAAAATAACTTCTGAAAATACAGAAACGTAAAGAAAGGAGAAAAGGAGTAAGAGTCTCATTAATCTTGTATCTTAAAGAGTGTAAAACCTTCAGGTAATTTAATATTCGGCATCCATATTGAACCATTCCAACCAAGTTCATGGTCGTCAATCATACGGTACATTATCAAAGCAATATCGGAATTATACTTATCAATTTCTACTCTATCGTTCTCGGATAACATTGTTCCTTTGCCTTTTGAAATCCTACGTCCAACACTTACAAAAAGTTTTGCGGTTTTCAACCTCTCTTTTTCTGTAACCATATTTACTGCATTTATAAATTCCTGTGAATTCCAATCACTCATTTGATCTTCGCTTCCTATACGCAAAAGAATATCAGTGATCAATGATACTGGACAATCTATAAAACCTTTTCCTTCAAAAGGAAGCAATAGCGAATCTAAATCCTGTAAGGTTTTATTTACAGGAAAAGCTGCAAAATAATTTACACCGCCTACAATTTGCGACAGTCTCTGTGAATTAATAACAGTATTTCGAGTAGGCCGTATACCATTTGCATATAATAAATGAACTTCATCAATTCCATGTACAGATATTTGTTTTATAAGTGCCTTTTGTGATTCATTAAGTTCTTGAAACAATTTAAAAATAGAAAATGGCATAAATAACCTTATCAAACTTCTATCGCGATCATACCCAAACATCCGGCAATGCTGCCAATAAGTGTCTGCTTGCGGTGTTTTTGCAGTACGAGAATAATAAACCGTCTGTAAATTGGGGAATGTTACTCCTCGCCCCAATATATTTCCACCTATAACAATGTTATAGCCAGTTTCAACATCAATAGTTGCATTTGATTTTGAGTTTAAGATATGTATATTTATTTCTGAATGAAATAACATTTCTCTTATGCGATCACAAATTATTTCAAAAGACTTAATTTCAGGTTTTGTTGTATAAAGATTCTTCCATTCTATCATCAAATTTTCTTTGAGATCGTCTTCATTTTCAATGATGCCTTGAAGTATTTCATTTAATATTTCCCCTATTTTCTCCGCTACTGTAGTATGATCTCGTGTCTTTACGCTTGGGTGAATTAAAAAATTACATACCGATGAATAATCTGTTAATTTAAATTGAGCTGCCACAACAAGAAAATTTAATATTGCTCGATTAAGCCAATAAGTATCAGCATTAGGATCAATTGTTGCTTGTATCATATTATCATCTGTTTCAATAATGCAATAAGGTTCTGGCTTTGAAAAGAAAAAATCACCGCCCAAATACGATTTACCTGGTTCAAAATAAATCACAAATGAAGGTTTGAACTCTGAATCGTCGGTTTGTAGCAATACGGCTTGCGGTGTTGCCGTTACTTGTAGATAAATACAAGAAGCGCAAGTATTTCGTATATCTCTAATATGTTGATTTATTGCAGTAATTTCATTTTGATTTACTTTTGCATTTAGGCTTGCAGCATCGGCCTCATCATCTATTAAGAAGAGCGTTCTACCCGTAAGAAATTTAGAATTCAGAAGATAATTACGCCATTTTTTAAGTACTGAAGAATTCTTTTTTAATATGATCACGACAGGTATTCGCATTTTATTCATTGTAAAACGAATGCTATCAGATTCACCGCAAACACAAAACTGTGGGAAACTCTCTAACGCTCTTTTAAATGTTTGCTGTTGCAACCTTGTGTTGTCAGTGGTCAGTACAAGAAACAAGTCAAACTCTTTATCCACAGCGGCAGCAAGTATACCAAACATTTGCCCTGTTTTTCCACTTTGAACGTCACCAAGTAAAAGTCCATTGAGCTGGCTTTGATAATCGAATGACGCTAATTGCTGTTCAAATAAATTTGAAGTAACGTTTATTATCGTTTGTTTGGTATCATCAAATTTTATAGTATTAAGATAATCATTAAGATTTTTCATTTATTCGCTCCAAAATCCATATACCATGTATTAGGAATTGTTGTTTTGGTAAGCTTGATTGTATTACGTCCGTAACGAATAAATGTATCAACCGTCACTTTATCACCGATTTTAAGAACATTGCTGTTTTCCATTCTACCTTTTAGCCATCGACCAAGAATTTGTAAATCCCCAGCAGATCTTAAATTTTTAGCATAATCACCATTAGTAACACATTTAAATTTGTAACCGTCATCTGTAATTACAGTAAAATCAATATTACTTGGGTAATCCGGCAATGACGTTATTTCTTTTGGAACCATTACATTTGATTCATACCATGGACGAGGACGGATTAGTCCATTTGGAGTTTCCCTTCCTTTGCCGTGGTAACAATTTAAATGGCTTTTTTCTTCAGGCTTTATTTCTATATCGAAAGAAATAGACATCAAGGAATTAATAACTTTTACCTTTTCTGCATCAGTTATTTTTTCTACTTCTAAATAACCTTCAAACAAATTTTTTGGTTCGATGATTTTTATTTCGTTCCGATCTATTTCATTTATATTGCGACAATACTTTTTTTGGAGATCAGATAGGAATATTTCTATTTCTGTATTTATTTTTTCTTTGCTGATCAAAATATCTGTATCATAAATCTTTTCAGAAGTGTTTATTTTGGTTAAATTGCTTGAGCCAATTATCGCAGAATAGTCGTTTTCTATATCAGTGAAAGAATAAACTTTACCGTGATATTTGGACACTCTCGACAGCAATACATTTCCCAAATTGTTACTATTTAATAAATCCGCAAGAGAAAGTAATGCTTCGTATTGCCCAACAGTAAAACCATCAAAATAATGCATTCCAATAACAAGGAACATTTTAATTTTTAGACCATTATTATAGAGACCTAATAATTCTGCAATTGCTTCTTCTGAAATATAACCACTGGCAATTTTTACAGATGTCGACTTTTGTAATAATGAAAAAAATACATCGGGAAATGTTTGCATTTTTGTAACTAATGGAGGGTAGTTTGAGTTTAAGAGTTCAATCATATACTGCTCCTGTAGTTTGTTTTTTTGAGTCATATTCTAAGCGTTCTTTTAATGTAAGATTGTTTAATTTTTCATTTATTGCACGGATATCTTTTTTCCTATAATTCCCTTCAAATAATGGTTTCAAGGTTTTTGCAAGCAATATAACGCCATCTGGCGGCACTGCATTGCCAATTTGTCGCCTAATTTCCGCAACAGTGCCTTTAAATTTAAAACTATCAGGAAAAGATTGTAGTCGCGCCCTTTCACGATTGCACAATGGGCGTGGCTCTGGATAATGATAGCCCCATGTTCCACCACCACCAGCTGCTATAATAGTTTTGGCAGGTTCATCAAGTTTTATTCTTCTGTAAACATGACTTATCATTCCTTTTACATAATCGGGATCATTAGCAGGGATATCTTTGAAATTTCCTCCTTCGGGTATTCGCTCAAGCAATTTTCGTGTTTTGTCGGCAATTTTAATTTCATCTGCCTTAAAGTCGAAAACTTTTTCAACGCCCTTCAATGCCTGTCCTGTAGTTTTGTATTGTTTTTTCTTGCCCATTCCATGCGTTGGCGCAGGGTGAACAAAATTGAATCCGGTATCAAGCCTGATGCCTACAAGCAAAACTCGCTCTCGAAACTGAGGAACGCCGTAATCAGCGAAGTTATAGAGTTGAATCTTTACCATGTAACCATCTCCGGCATTACTAAAGCCCTTTAAGACCTCTTCTATTGCTTTTCCTTTATTTGCCGTAAGCAAACCTTTAACATTTTCTGCAACGAAAGCTTTTGGTCTTTTCGCTTCAATAAATCGCAAATAATGCTTGTATAAATTTCCTCGGTCACCTTCCAGCCCAGGCTGTTTCCAAACAACGGAAAAGTCTTGACAAGGGAAACCGCCTATAATTAGATCGCAGTTAGGTATAGAATTATCTGTTTCTGGGTTTATATCTTCAATGTTTTTTTGAGTGATAATGTTTTGGCCGAAATTTTTCGTAAATGTCTTGGCTGCCCACTCATCTATATCGTTTGCCCAAATAGTTTTATAACCAGCTTTATGGAAGCCCCAGTCAAAGCCACCGCATCCAGAAAAAAGAGAAAGCATTTTCAGTTCCACCATCTGTTCATAATCTACAAAATTCCTCACGGCTCAACTCCAACTTCCCTGTAAAAAATCGCCTCCCTAACCTGCTCAATGCAGCTTTGCAAATTCTTTTCAATATCCGTGCCCCAAAAACGCAGAACTTCCCAGCCCATAAGCCTTAAATCTCTGTCTGTCTCAAAATCTCGCTTTATATTTTTGTCAATTTTTGGAATCCAATACTTACGGTTGCTTTTTATTCTTTCCTTATACTCATCCCAGTTTTTTCCATGCCAAAAATCGCCATCGCAAAAAATCGCAATTTTCTGTTTTGTCAAAACAATATCCGGCTTGCCCGGCAGTTTTTTATAATTCTTTCTGTAACGAAACCCTGCTTTCCAAAGAGCCTTGCGAAAGGCAATTTCTATACCTGTGTTTTTGCTCTTTATCAAAGACATGTTACTTGGCATAATATTAAAAATTCTTTATACCACCAAGCTCACAATATTGTAACCCAGCTTTGGTTAAATCCTATGTTTTTCATTGTTTTTTCAAAATCCAACACGGCAGGTCGTTTGATTCTAAATTTTCTTGCAGATACGGGAATATCGTATAGTATTGTGAATTGAGAACCATGTGGTTGCCATGTAAAGGCATGTCTGTTTGAAAGAGCATCGTAGCCTTCCAAATTACCATTTTTATTTTCTACCCAATAGTAGTTTTTTATAATAAAGCGTTCGGTTTCTTTTTCAAATAAAAGAAATTCAAAATTGTTAAAATTGCGCACAAGAATACTTGTACGTAATGGTTCATACTTTTCTTTGGCAATATTTATTCGCTCATTCCATATTCCAAGAACCGCAGCTCCTGTTTTCTGAATATCTTCATGCGGATCAGAAATGCCATACGAATAATCTGGAGAACAACGCCCGGATATTACTCTAATACGTTTTGCATTTAACGGCTTTTCCAATTTAACAGATTTTACTGACCAAGCCATTTCTTCATAGACAACATCAGCAAGCCCAATTGGACTACTCATGTGCTCTCCATTAATTGCCTTTGCAAAAATATCACCCCAATCTTCTCCATTTATGTCAGATTTTCCTATAGCGAAATAATAAGTCATCCTCTTTCCAATAGAATATATAATTTCATCAGGAATTTGCCCTAAGGGATATAATTCGTATGATTTTTTCCCTTTATTGTCTCTTAGCTTTGGTCTCTGCATAAAGAGCCTCCTTCAATACAGCTTCTATTATTTTAACGGGAACAGCGTTTCCAGCTTGTTTTCTAGTTTGGCTATCGTTGCATACAATTTTAAATGAATCAGAAAAACCTTGCAGCCTAAGCATTTCACGAGGAGTTAGCCTGCGTACTCCATTTACAAGCAAATAATTATACGATGCCCCGGCACGTAAAGCGCAAGAATATGGATAGCTTGATATATTGCCGTTTTTATTTTCATGCCATATACTAGGGTTATATAAGCTTTTATGTTTAGCCATTCTTTTTTTTACAATTTTTTGACTTGCAAGATATTTTGCATCAATAGCATCTTCTTTCTCTAAAATATTTTCCAACTTTCCATGCAATTTAGGATTGGGAAAAGAAAAAGAGGCTGATTTATTTAGAAACCCTACAATAATAATACGTTCACGTTTTTGCGGAAGGCCAAAATTCAATGCATTTAAAATATTATTATAAACTTTATAATCTAGCTCTTCCAATGTTTTCAGAATAGTTTCTAATGTTTTCCCCTTATTATGAGTTTTTAATTGTTTTACATTCTCCAGAATAAATAACTTAGGTTTCTTTTCTTTTAATATTCTAATTATTTCAAAAAATAATGTTCCGCGAACATCATCAAAGCCTAATTTTTTTCCAATTATACTAAATGGCTGGCATGGAAATCCTGCAAATAAAATATCATGGTCAGGTATTTCTGTAGCGGAAATTTGTGTTATATCGCCATAAGGAGTCAAATTATAATTTTCTGCATAAGCTCGCTTTGCTTCAGCATCAATCTCACTTGCGAAAACGCATTTCCCACCAAGAGCATCAGCGGCTTGGTGGAAGCCACCTATACCAGCAAATAAATCAATATAAGTAAATCTCATAGACCCTACCATCATTAGCAAATATACAAATATTCAAAACGGCATCCAAACCGCAAGCGCGAACAATGCTACCGTTGCTATTCCAATAGTTACGTTGAGCAAAGACGAAACTTTATTGCTGGATTTTTGCTTTGGAGCGTTGTTAGAATAGCTCCACAGAAAATAAATTATGCGAATATAATACGCAGCAGAAATAATGGCTAAAACAAATGCCGCTATTGCTATGCCCAAAACAATCGGAGTTTCAAAAGAAGCGTGAACAAGGCTTGCAAAAATTCTGAACTTGGCTAAAAAACCTGCTGCTATCGGCAAACCTGCTAGCGAACCCAAACACACGCTCACGCAACTGCCAAGGAATGGCTTTTTGCGCGCTGCCGCGCGTAAATCATCTAAATTATCGCCATCAGTTATAAAAGCAGAAATGCCTGCCAATGCGCCTATAGAAGCAATAGCGTAAGTGAGCAAAAAGTAATATGCCGAACTTAAATCCAGCTCCTGCGAATTTGCAAAATACGGATAGCAAAAACCAAGCAATATAAAACCTGCATTCGCAATTGCGCTAAAAGCCAAAATACGCTTTGCGGAAATTTGAGAGAGACCCATAAGAGCGCCAACCGCAACAGAAGCCACGCCAAGGCATAAAAACAAAATCGCTTCGCGGGCAATAGCCATTGAAGCCGAGCTGTTGAACAAGCTGAGCCATAATGCGCCAAAAGCAAGAAATGCGCCAATCTTTACAACCGCCGCCATATAGCCGGTTACTGCCGCAAGCGCGCCTGTATATGCGTCTGCAACCCAAAAATGCAAAGGGAAAGCTCCAACCTTAAACAGCAATCCAAAAGACAGCATAAAAATCGCTGCCTGATAAATAGTTTCGCGCCCTTCCAAAACATCGCCGCTAATCAAAGTGCTGCCCGTTGCGCCATAGAACATTGCCATTCCGTATAAAAACACCGCGCTCATTGCCGCGCCGCTGATAAAATATTTAAACGCCGCTTCATTGCTTTCCCTTGAGCGGCGATTCATAGCCACAAGCACATAAATTGGGAAAGAAGCCAATTCCATTCCCAAAAACAAAGGCATAAAATCCGCAGAAAGAACCATCAGCATAATGCCTGCGGCAGAGAGCATAAGAAGCGAGTAGGCTTCTCCGCACTGGGTATTTTTATTCTTCAAAGTATTTTGCAGCGCACCCGTTCCAACAGCGGCGCACAAAACAACCGCATAAAGAAACATCTCCTTAACGTTGTCCATTAAAAATAAATTCCAAGGGTCGCTGAAATCTCCAGAAATTATTTTAACAAAATATGCGGCAATAACTAAAAAGAAAATATTTATCCACGGCAAAACCTTGTGCTTTCCATCCTTGCTTAGAAAAGATTCTGCAAGAAGAGAAGATATGCCGCCCAAAACAATTGCGATAATCGGCAAAAGAATTTTCAAATCATAAAAAAGAGAAACTTCGCTATTCATCGTCAATTTCCTCCAAATCATTTGCGGTTTCTTCAATCGCTTCTTCTGCCAAAGCGCTGCTCTCTATATTTTCAAACAAACTTTCCAAAATTTTTTCTAACTCCTGCTCAGTTAAAGCCGGCATTTCTTCTCTGCTTTCAAAAGAATTCAAAATAGGAGCGGGATGCAAACCAAAATAAAGTATCAAAACGATAATCGGAACAGCAGCAGCAGCCTCAAACTGAGAAAGCGAAACGCTTCTGCTCGAATTTTCTGGAACGGGCCCAAACAGCACGTTTTTCATCAATCTTAGCATATAGGCAGCCGAGCATACAATGCATATACCGCCGAGCACAGCAAAGAATGCAAAACCAGAATTAAACAAACCCTGCAAAATCAAGAACTCGCCCACAAAACCAATTGTGCAGGGAACCGCAATCGCTGCAATGCCCAAAAAGCCAAAAACCGAAGCAAAAACTGGATTTGTTGAGGCAAAAGCCCCATAATGCTTTATATTTGTGCTGCCAGTCCATCTTTGCGCAATGCCGCTGAAAAAGAAAAGCCCGCCAGCTGTTAAACCATGCCCCACAAGCATAACGGCAACGCCAGCATACACAACTTCGTTAAGGCAAAACAGCCCAGCAATTGCCAAACCCAAATGCGACATGGAACTGAATGCCAAAAGCCTTTTTGCATTTGTTTGCCTGAGCGCAAGAATGCCTCCGTAGAGCGCAGAGAAAAGCGCAAAAGGTATCAGATAAAATCCATGCACTAAAACCTGTTCATAAAATATTGGAATTACCCACGCCGCAAAACCAAAAACTCCAACCTTTGCCATTGCGCCAGAAAGAATTGCAGAAAGCGGATAGGGCGCTTCTGAATAGCTTATGCCCTGCCAGCTATGAAACGGAAACATGGGCGTTTTTACTGCAAATGCAATTGCAAATGCAATAAACAAAAAAGTCTGGGTGGAAAACGGCAAGGTTTTCAGCGTTTCTATCAAAGCATAAATATTGTCGCTGCCAGCCATTGTCATTAAATACCATGCGCCTGCAAGCAAGGGAATGGAGCCAGTCAAGGTGTATAGAGAAAATGTTATAACGGCGCGCATTCTTTTTAAACCGCCATACGAGGCTATCAAAATAGCCGTAGGCAAAATCATTGCTTCAAAGAAAAATAAAAACTGCACAAGATTTTGAGAAGACAAAAATGCGCCTATAATTGTGCCTTCCAAAACAAGCAAGCCCATTGCAAACTTTTTTATTCCCAAACTCAAAGCGGATTTGGAATAGATAAAAGCCAAAAAACACAGCAAAGCCGTGAGCCATGCCATCCAAAGCGAAAGTCCATGTCCATACAATGAAAACTCAACATTTATTCCCAAAAAAGAAAACCATTGATAGCTATCCGTTTGCTGCCCGCCCATAAAAATCAGCGCAGTTGCCAAAACAAACGGCATTGCCGTGCACAAAAGCCCCATGCGAAAAGAAGAGTTCACATCCCTTGAAGATGAAGCCAGCATTAAGCAAGAGCAAACAAAAGGCGTAAAGAGCAAAAGCAATATTAACATGACATCACCTAATAAAGAACACCAGCCCGTAAATCAAAATAACAGAACCAATAGCAGAAAGAGCAAGCTGCGCTCGCAATTTGCCTGCCTGCATAAATCTCAAGCCTTCGGCGCAAATATCAGGAATTGCCCCTATAAGTATCATTGTCATTCGCAAAAATCTATGCACCAAATCCAAAGCAAACATCGCTATGCGGGCAGGCAAAATAACAAACGCAAAATTCATTTTATCAAATGCAAAAGTCCAAACTTTGGCAAAACCAGTTAGCTCATTATGCCCAGAATATTTTGGAATTTTTTTGCGAAAATAAATTGCCGCAAACACAAGCCCTATCAAAGCCGCAACAGAACCCGACACGGCAAAAAACATAGCCGAATGCTCGCTTTGCGTATAGCCCGCAAAAATACAGCCAATTACCAAAATCCACATTGGAAGCTGCATAACAAATGGAGACTCGTGAGCATGCTCTGCAACATCGCTGTTCCCTCTGAATTTGCCAAGGAATACCAACACCATCAAGCGTGTCATATAAATGGCGGTCAGCAAGGCGGTGAAAAGAGCGGCGTAAAAAAATACAGGACCAAAGCCATAAACTCGTTCCAAAATCAAATCTTTGCTCCAAAAGCAGGCAAGCCCCGGCAAGCCAATTAAGCTTGCCCAGGCAACA
>WRMM01000026.1 GCA_009777135.1 Candidatus Fibrimonadales bacterium | reverse complement strand
ATTGTTGTTTCTGTACAAAAACATTCTTAACTATATATTCAAAAAATTTAATGCCTTGCACAGAAACTCGTATTTTTGATTATTCGTTAACATATTTGAATACACATAAAGAAACATTAGATGCTTATATCGATTATGTAAATCAATTATGCGATAATTTGCGAGAAAATAAAAGAAATTTCTGTTATGGTTGTTCGCACTACATAAAGCAATGGATTCCTAAAAAAATTAAATTGCGTCAATTTGGATATGGCATTGGCCATATTTGCAATTCTGATTGCGTTTATTGCGCTCGCAAAATAAGTGAGCGTGGAGAAAGAATGAGTCGTTCAATTATGAGATGGCAGGATGAGTTTAATCATATTGATTTTTTTGAAGAATTTAAAAATTTACAGCTTTATGATGAAAGAGTTACTGAAATTTTTATTGGAACAGGAGAAATCACCGTTCATCCGCAAAAAATACAAATACTTAAAGCAATAAATGATATGGCGGTTATTATTGCTTCCAATTGCTTTATTTATGATGAACAAATTGCGCAATTAATCGCAAAACCTCGCAATTATCTTTTTGTTTCGCTTGATGCAGGAACTCCTGAGACTTATATGAAGATAAAAAATAGAGATAATTTTGGAAAAACATTGAATAATTTACGATTATATAAACAACAAGGCGGCAATATTTATCTCAAATATATTGTTCTTGATTCTAATATAAGCGAATCCGATTTAATGGGATTTATAAAAATTGCCGAGGAAATTCAACCGATGGCAGTGGATATAAATATTGATACATTTTTAGATCGCAATAAAATATCCGATAAAATGAATATTTTCTCAAAAACGCTTGCAGAGTATTTGGATAAGTTGAATATTCCTTATACTCGATACTTTTAATGTGATAACACCCTCCAATAACCGCCTTTGGCTGCGCCAATCCGCTCAATTAGCCCTTTAGCTTTGAGTTTTTCTATATCTCTTTTTATAGTCTTGATACTTACTTTCAAAGCATTTGCCATACTTTGCGCAGATACAAAGTTATCCTCTATAATCATTTCTAATATTACAGAATCTCTATTTTCGGGGACATTTTCAGGGACATTTTCAGTTTCCAAAGTGTTTTCGGGGACATTTTCAGGGACATTTTCAGTAACATTTGCACTAATCTTTTGTTCGGTATAAGATACCGTTGCCACAAATCCGCCGCTATTTTCTTTAAAATCTATCTTCATGGTAGGGTACAAAGATATAGCTTCTCTAATGCGCAAAAAACCGCTGCCATACTTCTCTATATCGCCAGTCAAATAAAAAGCTTCCGCTATCAGTTTGTTTCTTGCATAAGCTTGATAGGAATTTGTCTTTAAATCATCAACGCTTAAATTTTGGTGCAATCCGCCTGGATTGTAAAATGCAATATAGTTGTCAAATATTTTTATTTGAATATCTGCCGGGCTTAAATAATCTCTGTGAATAATGGCATTCAACACCAGCTCACGCAACGCATCCAGCGGATATTCCGGTATTTCCGTGCGTTGCGTAGGCATTCCCCTAATTTCAAAAGCAAATTTTATTTGAGATACAATATATTTCATTGTTTCTTCCACAGCCTCGAATAAAGGCAGGCGCAGCATGCGATCATCAATTATTTTGGAGGGCGTTTTAAACCTGCCTAAATGAACATTGTATATAACATCTTCTTTTGCAAAAAGCAGCAAAGCTGCATTGGATATTTTTCCGTTATTTATCAATTTGAGCTTCTTCAAATCATCTTCGGGTTTCCCCGATAAATGAAATCTGCCTTTCTCATTGACTCTTTTTATAAAATTACGGACTTTTCTCAAATCTATATCTTTGATGGAAGCATTTGGAGCTGGATATGAATCCCATGAAATCTGGAGCGTTTGCATGCTCATATCTGAAATTTCAATAGGAGATAATCGATGATTAGAATTTTTTACTCGTTTAAAATATCGCCCGCGAAAAGCAACTGGTTTTACGGGAAATTCCTGCACAGAAAACTCTACTGCTTTGCCACTTTTATATTTGATTATTTCTGCGTTTGGAATAATGGAAGGCTGCGTTTTATTTTTAATCTCATTTAGCCATTGCTGAATGCTCTCTACTCCGATTGCAAAATTTTTAACAGGCAAGCCGCTATCGGCAGCGCCGACCAGTACTTTGCCGCCTTTGGTATTTGCAAAAGCAGATAAAGTTTCAATAACATCTTCGTTGAAAGATTTTTTGAATTCTATTGTCGAGCTTTCTGCTTTAGATGGCATGAGGTTAATGTAGAAATTTTCTACATTGACTCCCTATGATTACCCTGCCCAAAACAGAAAGCCAAACGGTGGAATTCAAAACTTTTTTCGACAAGCTTCAAGACGATGAATAAAGAACGCATTGCCAGAACAAAAGGGCATTGGAAAATTACTATATTTATAAGCGAGGAATTTTTTTATGACAGATAAGGAACTAAAAGATTTAGTTGCAAGTTTAGCCTTAGACCGCAAGGCTTGGGCAGAGGACCGCAAGAAATTGGATGCGCTGCACGAGAAAACAGAACGTAGTATGGAAGACTTGATTAAAACGGTAAAGGACGTAACCAAAAGAATGGACGATTTCGGCCTAAGCGACAACGCTGGCCATCACGCCGAGCAATTCTTCCAAAGCGCGTTTCGTGAAAAACTGAAATTCGGCCATGTTAAATATGATGAAATGATAGGCAATTTGCGCTACAAAGACGGCAAAGACGAAATAGAATTCGATGTTGTTTTGCTAAACGGCAACAGCATAGCTTTAATAGAAGTGAAAAACAGAATACATCCTAGTTTTGTAAATGATTTTGCGGAAAACAGAATAAAGAAATTCAGAAAGTATTTTCCTAGATTCAAAAACTACACAGCATACCTTGGCATAGCAGGCTTTTCTTTCAGCGATGAAGTTGTAGCCAGAGCAAGCGCTTACGGCATAGGCATAATCGGGCAAAAAGGCGATTCTGTGGAAGTGAAGGGAAAGCTAAAGGCTTACGTTTGAATTAATCAGCAATTACTATAGAAAATACTTTTCTACATTACAAGCCATGCAACTAATGCGTTCAATTTCGGGTATTCGCGGGGTTGTTGGGGAAACCTTGACTCCGCAAGTTATAATGAGCCATACAAAAGCTTTTTTGGATTTGATGAATGCAAAAAAAATAGTTATAGGCAGAGACTCCCGCCCAACAGGAAGCACCATAGCAGAATTGGTTTGCAGCGTTTGCAGCTTGTCTGGCGTGGAGGTTGTGGATTCGGGGCTAGCTACAACGCCAACGGTGGAGCTTTTGGTTGAACAGCTTGAGGCAAGCGGCGGAATAATAATAACCGCAAGCCATAACCCAATTGAATGGAATGCGCTGAAATTTTTGAACAGCAAAGGAATGTTCCTTGGGCCGCAAGAAGCCAAAGAGCTTTTTGCAAAGGCAGATGCTGCGGAATTTTCTTGGCCGGATTATTCTAAAATCGGAAAAAAAGAAAGCATAGCAAGCGGCGATGAAATGCACATAAAAGCAACGCTCGCTTTGCCCTTTGTAGATACGCAAAAAATAAAAGAACGCAAATTCAAGGTTGCCGTAGATGCGGTGAATGGAGCGGGTTCTTTTGCTTTGCCAAAAATGCTGGAAGCTCTTGGCTGCGAAGTTGTTAAAATTCATTGCGAACCAAATGGAATTTTCCCAAGAGGAGCAGAGCCTTTGCAAGAAAATCTGGGAGATTTGGGCAAAGCGGTTAGGGAAAACAAATGCGATATAGGATTCGCTTTGGATCCTGATGCAGACCGCTGCGCTATAGCAGATGAAAACGGAAACGCAATAGGCGAAGAATATACGCTTGCCATAGCCGCAGAAACGGTTTTGGAGCGAGAGGCAAAGCCGCTTTCCATAAATTTGTCTACATCCAGAATGTGCGAAGACTTGGCGGAAAAATTCGGCGTTAAATGCTACCGAGCCGCCGTTGGCGAAATTAATGTTAGCTTGGATATGATGGAACATGGCTGCGTTGCTGGCGGCGAGGGCAATGGCGGAGTTATTTTGCCGGCACTGCATTACGGGCGAGATTCTCTGGTTTCTGCCGCTTTGATTTTGGATTTGCTTGCTAGACGCAATATAAAAGTTTCCGATTGGGTTAAAAGCCACCCAAGCTATGCAATGCTCAAAAAGAAATTTGAAATTAAAAATCCAATTGCTCTTGCAATGGAAAAAGCGGAGAAAGCATTTGCAGGCTGGAAAGTAGATAAAAGAGATGGTTTGTGGCTTGGCAAAGATAAGAGTTTTGTGCATTTAAGAGCTTCCAACACAGAACCGGTAGTTAGGGTGATAGCCGAAGCTCCCACAGCAGCAGAAGCAGAAAATTTGTGCAACAAAATAGAAGAGTTGCTTTAATGCGTTTTGTATTTCTCCTATTCCTAGCCTCGCTTGCATTTTCGCAAAGCAATACAGGAGTTTTGGCTATAGACACTTTAAAGAGATTTGACTGGGATGTTGAAACGGAAAATAACTCGCTGTCGCTGGTGCTTTTAACCTCGCTAGTCTTTCCGGGCGGCGGGCAATTTTACACCGGGCATTATGTTAGAGGCGGATTTTTATTTGCCTTTGAAGGCGCTTTGATTTATGAAACCGGCTTTAACAAGGTTCGGCAAAACAAGGAGTTCAATGAAAACATAAGATTTTACAGAGACTCCGTTTCTTTTTACAAAAATCTGCTAAATTCTACCGATACATCTATTCGTAATTCTCCTGATACATCTATTTGGAAAATGAACCAAAAAATGCACGAAAGAATTTTGCGAAAAGAACAGGCTAATAAAAAGGCTTCTAGGGATTTGTGGAATTCAGAAGTTGCATGGCTTGCCGGTTTGCATATTTATGGATTATTTGACGCTTACGGAATTTGGAAAAACAACCAAAGTCACAGCACAGAAACACATCAAGCAGTTTCAGCGCTTTGGCGCGCGATTTTAATCCCGGGCTGGGGGCAAATCTACAACCATGAATACGGCAAAGCTGGCATGCTTTATATGGGTTTGCTGGGGAGCGCCGTTAGTTATCATTCAAGGCAAAAAATGGTGGAATATCATTTGGAAAATTTGAGGCGAGCAAAAGCAGAAGAAGATTCAGAAGCTATTTTCGCTGCAAATGAAGATGTTATGTTCTTCAGAAAAAAGCGCAACCAGTATGTTTGGGCAATAGCCCTGTTCTACATATATTCAATGGCTGATGCCGCCGTTGACGCAATGCTCCACAATTTTGACAGCCCTGCTTATTTTGTTATGCAGCCCTTATTGAATAAGGGAATTAATGCAGAATTGGGATTTAGGTTTTAATCATCCACGCTCAACCCGCTCCCACGCACCGCCCTTTTCTCTAAAAAACGACTTGCAAAATCCCAAAAACAAGGCAAAGTTCATGCTCAAAAAATAATTGCACACACGCACGCCCAGCAACGTTGCTAATACAAACAATAATTCAACAGCAAAAAACGCTTTGTAAAAAATATGTTCTTGCATTAACATTATGCTGCACAAAAATACTGCTAAAAGCAAAAATGGGCTTAGCCATCTCAGCAATTTGTGTGATAAAAACATATATGCTTTCATTGGATAAAGCGGATTTAGCAAGGGCAAAAAACTGAAAAGAAAATTAAAATTAGCCCTGCCAATGCGAACTTTGCGTTTAAATTCGCCGTATTTTGATGCAGATGCGTTCTCAAAAGCTAGTGCTTCTTTGCAAAATATGCACAAATAATTTTTCATCAAAATTTTTGCTGTCACATAAAAATCATCCATAACGGTTTTATGCGTTGGAAGTTTGGGATATAGCTCCGAGCGAATTGCATACAAGGCACCGTTGCTGCCCATTACCGCTCCAAAATTGCTTTCCAGCGCTTTTAAACTAGACTCGCCTTTCCAATAAACGCTTTCTATTTTGCTTAAACTAGAACCGCTTTCGCTTTTTAGCGAGAGCTGCCCGCATACGCAGCCAACTCGCTCATCAGCAAACTCAGCCGCTAAATGTTTCAAAGCGGAACTCTCCAACGCTGTATTTGCATCGCTGAACAGCAAAAGCTTGCCGGTTGCCGCTTTGCGCAAATCATTTAGCATCGCTGCCTTGCCCTCATTTTTTTCCTTTTTTATTAAACGAACTTCGCTGAACTTTGCCGCTATTTCCGCTGTCCTGTCGCTTGAACCATCATCGCCTATCAAAATTTCCATTTTATCTTTTGGATAATCCAAAGCAAGAGTGTTTTTTATTTTTTCTTCAATAACATCTTCTTCGTTGTATGCGGCAATAATGATGGAAACAACGTCTAAGCCCTGATACTCTTGATTTACCGATTTATTTTTCTTAAATAATGAAAGAAAACGTAAGGATAGCGGATAAAGGATATAGACTTGGGCTAGCAGAATCAGGCTTAGCGAGAAGATGATTTTTGCAATTAAAATTGTCATCTGTTCAATGCCGCCTTTACCGCTTTTAAAAAAAGCAAAAAACTATCTTTGTCAAATTCGCCAATGGTAATATGGCTTAATTTTCCTTCTTTATCTAAAATTGCAAAAGCAGGAATCCCATCTAAATCCCAAAGCGCCATGCAGTCTGTAATGGGCAGGGTTTCGCCTTCGCAAAAAATTTCCTCGTTTTTGTCGGTATCAAGGCGAACAAAATTAAAATTATTTTTGAGTTCTTTTTTCACAGCGGGGTCTTTGAAAACTGTTTTTTCCATTTCAAGGCAGGGAATGCACCACTTGGCATAAAATTCAACTAAAACAGGTTTGTTTGCAAATGCCAAACCAATAACAATCAAAATATAAAACAATGCTTTCAAGGTTCCTCTTCGCTGTTATTTCCAATGGAATCCAAAATTATTATGAGTTTGCTTTGAAAATTTTTCCATTCGTTTGGCGCTTTTTTTATTTCTTCTATTTTTTCTTCAAAAGCCTCTGCAGAAAGCTCATGTTTTTGCAAAATCTGCAAACGAACTGCTCTGCCTTCGTCCGTTATTCCGTGCTCACGCTCCGCAATGCGAAGCTTTGCGTAAGCAAGAACAAAATCATCATTGAAAATACTGTCTTTTTTGCAAGAAAAAACAAGCAGCATAGCAAGCAATAAAAGGAATTTAATCATTTTGCGTATTCAAAAAGTTGCTGAGCAAGCCCTTCTTTGCTTCCAAAGGCAATTTCTTTGCTATTGTTTTTTGCTAAAATTCCATATTCAACAAAATCTTTTCCAAAACCGCCATTGCCGTTTGCGGGCGTATTTACAATCAAAATATCAATGCCGCCATTCTTGAATTTCTTTTTGGCATTTTCCAAAGCGTTTTCTGTTTCCAGCGCAAAAGAAATTATTTTTTGCCCTTTCTTTTTATTTTTTATTGTATTGCTTAAAATATTCGGAGTTTCTTCCAATTCTAATTTTTGCACTGCCCTGCTGTTTTTTATTTTTTGCGAAGCAGCTTGTTTTGGGCGGTAATCCGCAACAGCAGCGCAATGCACAATAATATCGGCTTTTGGCTGCATTTTAAGCACGGCTTTGTTCATGCTCTCTGCATCCCTTACTTCTATTTTTTCGCATTGCTTTGGAAGCTTCGCTTCCATTGGCCCGCAAACCGCAAGCACTCGCCAACCTTCACGCAAAAATTCCTTTGCTATCGCTTCGCCGGTTTTTCCGCTGGAATGGTTTGATATATAGCGAACAGGGTCTATTGCCTCTTGCGTGCGTCCCAAAGTTATGAGCAATGTTTTTTTTGCATTTGCCCCGCCAAATTCAAGCTCATCAGCAATATCTTCGGGTTCGGGAAATTTGCCGGGACCTTCTGCGCCGCAAGCCAAACGTCCAATTGCGGGTTCTATAACCTTAACGCCCCAAGAGCGAAGCGTTTGCAAATTTCTCTGCACCGCCGGTGAACTAT
This sequence comes from Candidatus Fibrimonadales bacterium, assembly GCA_009777135.1. Classification (GTDB taxonomy): domain Bacteria; phylum Fibrobacterota; class Fibrobacteria; order Fibrobacterales; family Fibrobacteraceae; genus Fibrimonas. The sequence continues at coordinate 5,204 of WRMM01000026.1, read as the reverse complement.
ACATAACGGAATTCATAGCCGGAACAACCCATTTTTCTCCAGGCATAGCCAAAAAACAAAGAGACATGGGTTCTTCGCCAGTGCCAGAAACCAAACGCGCCAAACTGGTAGCGGAACATGGAGCTATTATATAAACATCTGCCCACTGAGCATAGTCTATATGCTGAATAGAACTTGATGCGGTATTTTTTGCATAAACAGGAAAGTTGGAAAGTGCTGCAAAAGTTGTTGGTCCAACAAATTTAGCAGCTTCATCGGTCATTGCCACGCGAACCAGCGCATGTCTTTTTTGCAAAAGCCTAAGCAATTCACAGGCTTTGTATGCTGCGATGCCGCCAGTTATACCGAGCAGTATTTTTTTGCCAAGTAAATTCATGGGGGTAAGATAGAAATTTCTACCTTTCGCACATGCCTAAAAATAACAGCCAGCGATGCCTTACCCTTCCGCTGGAAGCTCTGGAGTTTTTGAGCCGCTTGGAAATACGCTCCATCGCAGATTATTTGCCTCTGCTGAAAGATCCCTTAAAATTATCTGAAAAGCTTTCCAAAAAATTTAATTTGCAAGAGCGGAGCGCACTAATGCATTATCTTGAAATTTTGCCGAAAATAAGGGAAAAATTTTGCCTGCCTGCAAATGCGAATTTAATTTGCGACAGGCTTGCTTATGAGCAGGCAACGGCTAGGGATATTTCGGAATATAAGGCAAAATTGTGGCCAGGCGATGCGAAAATTGCAGATTTGTGCTGCGGTATGGGCGGAGATAGTTTTTGGCTGCCTGCGGGTATTTCTGCAAGCGGCGTGGATATAGCGCCAGAAAAGGTTTTTATGTTCAATGAAAATATGAAGCGTTTGGATTTGCCTCACAGGGCGGTTTTGCAAGATGCTTTGGAAGCAAGGGGCGGTGATTTTTTTTGCATAGATCCTGCAAGGCGGGAGAAATTGGAACCTAGTTTTGAGAGCGTATTGGAACTTTCCAAAAAGTTCTGCGGAGGCATGGCAAAACTTTCTCCAGCGTTTCCAGAAAACGAAATCCCAAAAGAAAGCGATGCGCTCTATTTGGGAAACGCAAGCGATTGCCGCGAATGCCTTATGTTAAGCGGGGTGCTTGGAAATGGAGCAACGCGGGCTGCCGCAATTTGCAAAAATGAAATTTTTGAATGGCAATGCGAAAAAAAAGAATTGCAAAACATAAGCCTAGAAGCCAAAAAAACAGGCGCTTTTATTCTAGAGCCATACCCAGTCCTTGTTCGCAGCCACTTGTTTTTGAACGAGGCAAAAAAACTTGGCTTTTGGCAAATAGACTCAACTCTAGCTTACGTATCCTGCGAAAATCTGCCGCCCAAGCATAGCGGATTTACGGCCTACAGAGTTGTTGAGCAAAGCTCGCTTTCTACAAATAATGTTAAGGCTATGCTGAAAAAACATAACGCAGGCAAAATAACAATAAAAAAACGCGGCGTTGAAGTGGTGCCAGAAGCAGAAATCCGCCGCCTAGCCCCAAAAGGCGAAAAGGAATATATTTTGTTTTACACAAGGGTTTTGGGCGAAAAACGAGCTATACTGTCGCTGCCTGAACCTAGATACTCAAGATGAAAGGATTTTCAAAACCTTGGATAAAAAATTCCGTACCTTTTATGCAAATACTCTTTTTCATCGTAGATAGGCTCTGTAAGCTGCAGTTTGTTTGGAATATTTTCTTTTGCAAGACTGTCTGCATATTCCTTGGCTCTTGCGCTGCCAAGCCTGTAGCCAATTACCAAAAGCGTATCGCCCTGTTTAATTTCAACCTCTTGCCTTGCAAAAGCTAAAACATTCTCCTTGCGCATGTATATGTAAAATGCCAAAGCAACATAAGTTATGAGTATTATAGCCGCAACGCGAAAAAACAAAGAAAAAGCTTTGGGCACTACTTAATCTCTATGAAAGGCAACGGGCCGCCTCCACCGGTGTAAACAGGCAGTTTGCCGTCCCACTTTTCAATGGCTTTCAAGTTCACATATTCTTTGCCGCCTTGTGAACGTATAGCATCCGCCTGAATGCGAATTGATTCTGCCTCGCCTTTAGCCTGAGCTACTTTTTGCTCTGCCTCAACCTTTACCCTCTCAAGATTGTTTCTTGCTGTGAGCGCTCTTTGCTCAGCTACTTGCTTGTCTTCAATGGCTTCGTTAAAAGAGCGGCTAAACTCAAAACTTGTTATTTGAACGCCGCCAGCGCCTACAACTATATTATACTCCAAAAGCTGCCGGGTCAGGCTCTCCGATATTTCGTTTCTAACCTGCTCGCGCAAAGACAAAAGTTCTTCTGCGGTATAGCGGGCAACCACAGCCTTAACCGTTTCTTGAATACGGGCGGCTATTATCTTATTTTCAACTTCCAAACCCACGGTTGAATAAAGCACATCCAGCCTTTGAGGGTCCAAATAATAATTCAGAGTGACGATAGTAGAGACATTCTGCATATTCTTGGAAGCCGCCGCTGCAGGCGCTTCTGCTTTTCGCGTGCGAATATCCACTTTTTGCACCGCTTGCATAACCGGAATTTTGAAATGCAAACCTTCGCTGGTTACCGATGTTATTTTGCCCCATGTGAAAACAAGGGCTTTTTCGCCGGCTCTAACGGTATAAAAAGAACCGGAAACAAAAATTGAACCTATAACTATCACAATTATGACAAAAGTGAGAATTCTATAGGATTGAGGAACATTGTTGGATGTATTCATGGGTATTAATTTAGAAATTTTTCTACATTACGTCCATGAAAATAATCTCTTTAGTTTTTTTACTGGCCTTTTCCGCCTCTGCCCAGCTTCTTTCGGGTGGAAATTTTGATGTGATTAAGGTTAATAACGTTGGCATTAGCCAAGGAAAGGTGGATAGCCTGGTAAGGCAGCTTGCTATAGCTCAGGGGCAAGGGCAAAATGTTCCTCCAGAAGCTATGACCCAGCTTCGCTGGCTTGTTGTAAATCAGCTTGTTGGGCAAGAGCTTGTGAAGGCAGAAATTGCAAAACAGGGATTAAAAGTTAATGAAAAAAGAGTAGATAGCCTCGTTGCCACGCTCAAAAAACAATTTCCAAACGATGCCGCATTCAGGCAAGAGTTGCAAAAAAGCGGCTCCACAGAAGCGGATTTTAAAAAACATGTAGAGAACCAGCTTTTAGCAGACATGCTTTTGGAAAAAGTTATTCCAGACCCAAAAGACCCCACAGACAAACAGAAAAAGGATTATTGGGAAAAGCATAAGCACGAAGCCATTATAAGCGATACCATAGGAGGCATTAGAATTATTTTGAACATTGCAAAAGGAGAAAATGCTCAAGCAATCCAGAATAAAAAAGACCTGTTAAAAGGCTATGCTGCGCAAGCCCGCATGGCAAAAGCAAGTCTTGTTGTGCTTATGGAGCAATTTGCGCTGACAGCCGCCAGAGTTAGCGAAGACCCGAATGCAAAAAGAGACGGCGGAATTATGAAGAAATTTTTGCCAAACTCTCAAGGAAAAGAATTTGAAAATGCAGTTAAAAATTTGAAAGTCGGCGAAATCAGCGAGCCTTTTGTGCAAGACGGCAACAAGGTTGCAATATTCATGATGACCGAAAAAAACGATGGCAAATATGAAAGCTACGATCATGAAATAGACTATATTCTAAGGCTTGAAGCTGAACGCAATCGGCAATTATCCACCGTAAATTACCTGAACCAGCTGGCTCAAACCTACAAGGTTCAATATCTAAACAAAGATTACACCCCGCCGGAGGCAATTGGAAAGTAATATGCAAACTACGCATGTTGGTTTAAATTTAATCCGTGAGCGGATAGACAGGCTCCGGGGGTATCTTTGACTTGGATGTTCGGGCAGAAGAACTTGCCGTTTTAGAGAAGCAGACAAGCGATCCGGATTTATGGAACGATGCAGGCAAAGCGCAGTCTTTGCTGAAAAGAGCTGCCTCTATTCGGGATTTGATTTCAAATTGGGAAAGCGTTTCAAAGCAATGCGATGATTTAGGCGAGCTTTATGAGCTTTCAAAATCGGAAGATGACAACGAGCTTTCTGCAAGCATAGAAAAAGACATTTCTGCGCTGGATGCAAAACTATCCGAAATGGAGCTTAGAAAAATGCTAAAAGGCCCGGACGATGCTGCTCCGGCCTTGTTTTCCATAAATTCTGGCGCAGGCGGAACGGAATCCCAGGATTGGACTCAAATGCTGCTTAGAATGTACACTATGTATTTTGAGCAAGAAAAAATACCTTTCAAAGTTTTGGATGTTCAAGAGGGCGACACTGCTGGCATAAAAGGTTGCATATTGGAACTGCCCGAGCCTTACAGCTATGGAATGCTCCGCTCAGAAATCGGCGTTCACCGCTTGGTGCGCATAAGCCCTTTTGATTCAAACGCTCGCCGCCACACAAGCTTTGCCGCTGTTTACATGACCCCTATTTACGAAGACGCTGAGGTGGAAATCAATACTGCAGATTTGCGAGTGGACACTTATCGTTCAAGCGGAGCGGGCGGCCAATACGTAAACAAAACTGATTCTGCGATACGCATAACCCACATTCCAACAAACATAGTAGTTAGCTGCCAAACCGAGCGCAGTCAAATTCAGAATCGCGAAACTGCCATGAAAATGCTGAAAGCTTTGCTTGTTCAGCATTACAAAGAAGAGGAAGAGGCAAAGCGAAACGAACGCGCGGCAGAAAAACGCAAAATAGAATGGGGCAGCCAAATTCGCTCTTACGTGCTGGATGACAGGCGAGTAAAAGATACCCGAACAGGGCACGAAACCTCAAACACGGAAGCGGTGCTGAACGGGGACATCAAGCAATTTGTGAAGGCATATTTGCTGGCAGAGTAATGCAACACTCTCGTTTCTTAAAATCTTAAAACACCCGCACAAGCACAAGCATTCCAAACACAAGTCCTGCTACGAACAGCACAGCGTAAGTAGCATAAAAACCGTTTTGCAACAAACGCACCATTCTGCCCAGCCACTGCAAAACGCTTGCTATAAAATCGCCCAGCGCATCTATAACATAATGGTCAACTGCCTTAAAGAAACCGGCAACGCCCTTAATTAAAAAATTTCGCGTGAAAGCATAATAAATTTCATCAAAATAAAATTTATTATAAATAGTTTTATACAAAGGCGAGCGAATATCCGTTTCCAAAACCGCCTCCGCATCGGTTCCCCTGCGTGCATAAAAAAGCC
>WRMM01000025.1 GCA_009777135.1 Candidatus Fibrimonadales bacterium | reverse complement strand
ATTGCCAGGTTGCTGGCAAGCCCCTTGATAACCAGATGTGTATTCTAAATCTCCCCACTCTTCCATAAATTCTGATGTAGGCGTGCCTAAATACCTAATATTTCCTATACACTGCCAACCGTCTATGGATTTTAATTTTTTTCCGGCATTTTCTCCAATTTCATTGCCTAACTTTTCCCATTCCTCATGGCTTGGCAAATGCCAGCCATCCGGACAAACTTTCATAGCGGTTTCCCAATCATATAATCTGCCATATTTATCGCAAAGTTCTATAACTTCATAATCCGGATAAGGCGTTCTGTCTCTATAACACTTGCCCAATTCATTATCATTTCCGCTATAATTTAAATTCTCCGCCATCCAAATTTGCTCGCCAATTTCAATAATTTTATATTCTTTGTTATCTCTTAAATCTGTAAACACTTGCTTTTCCATAACTTGCGATTTGCAGTAATGTGTGTATGGATCATAAATTTCGCCTTTGCAGTGGTTGAACAAGGTGTTTTCTAAGCACTTTTGTTTTTCCAAATCGTAAATTGCTCTGTTGCATTTTGGTTGAATTTCTTTTTTATAGCAAAATTCTTTTATTTCGTTGTAATAATCGTCTCCGCATTTAGTAACTACAATATTGCACGTATCAATTGAAAAATATGTTTCGCCGCATTCCTCAAGCGCAACATTTTTAAGACATTTTTGCGTTTTAGGGTCATAACTATTCCATCCGCATCTTTCGTAAACCTCATTTTCATAGCAAAAACTTTGGTTTTTATTGTAATAATTATTTCCGCATATTTTAACTACAATCCCATCTTCGCATTTTTCTGTTCTAGGGTTATAACTATTGCTCCATTTTCCGCATCTTTTATAAACATTGTTATCGTAACAAAATTCATCAGTGCCATTGTAAAATTTATTTCCGCACACCTGAGCTTCGTCTGGAGCATCCAAAGAGCAGCAAATTAAAAACGTTAGGCACAAAATCAGAACCTTTTTTGATTGTTTTAAAATCATTTTGAATCCTTTACGCAACGCACAGACATTGGAACAGACCTACAAAATTTTCCAACTCAGTCCATTCCTCATCGCTTGGCAAATGCCAACCGGCAGGGCAAGCCTCCTTAGCCATTTCCCATTTATAAAGCCTCCCGTATTTTTCGCAGTTTTCTTTATAAAAATTATAGCACACGCTTCCCTCAATGTAATAATTCAAATTTTCTGCCATCCAAATCTCATCGCCAATATCAATTATTTTATAGGTTTTTCCGTCGCGAGAATCTGCAATAATATCATATTGCCATTCTTCTGGAGCAAAGCAGCATAACAACAATGCGCATGCTGCATTTAAAAAAATATATTTTGCGTTAAAATTCATAAGTTACGAGAGTTCCTATGCGATTATACTCAGCCTTTTCTTTATTTTTTGCTCTTCTATTGCTATTTGCCATATATTCCATGTTTAGTCTGCAATATTCCAAAGATTTTCAGAATCCTTATTTAAAATATCATCACTCAAAACGCCGTTAAACCGAATTAATCCATAAGGTACTGCATCTGTTGCAAAGGCTATGGTAGTACAGAGGAGCAATAAGAGTTTTGAAAGTTTCACTTGCGGTAAAATAGAAAAGGGCGACAACAATTCAATACCCGTTCCACAACCGTGTCCACTAGCTCTTCCATTGTTTTTGGATGCTTATAAAAATGCGGGCTTGCAGGAATGATTGCGGCGCCGGCTCTTTTCAGTTTCAGCATGTTTTCCAAATGTATTTCGCTGAGAGGCATTTCTCTGGGAACCAAAACCAAAGGGCGGCTTTCTTTCAAGCATACATCAGCGGCTCTTATCAGCAGATTGTCGCTTGTGCCTGCGGCTATGCGCCCCAGAGTTCCCATTGAGCAAGGCAAAATTGCCATGCCGCTATAGTGAGAGCTGCCCGTTGCAGGGGGCGCAAAGAAGTCATCGATTTTATGGATTTGAACGCCGCTTTGCAAAATATCTTCGCAACCTTCGTGTTTCAAAACTGCTTCGCCGTTTTTTGAAACAATAATCTCTGTTTCAAAGCCGCGCTCTTTTGCTTTCAGCAAAAATCGCTTTGCATATATTGAGCCGGAGGCGCCGGTTATGCCGAGAATCAATTTCATTTTTTCTCCAGCAAAATAATGTGCGCCAAACCGCCGTCCAAAGCTTTTGTGCAACGCAGGGTAAAGCCTGCATTTCTGGCTTTTGAAGCGTATTGTTTTGGGGTTATAAAGTTCAAAATAGAAAGCACCAAGTAACGATACGCATTGCGTTTGCTCAGCATCATGCCGGCAAATGGGATTATAAGCGGAGCGATTTTTTCATAAAATAATTTTGAAATGGTTTTTTCAGGTTTAAAAAATTCAAGCGTTGCAAAATAACCGCCTTGTTTCAGCACTCTAAAAGCCTCGCTAAAAGCTAAATCCAAATTTGGAATATTGCGCATTCCAAAGCCATTCAAAATAACATCAACCGAATTATCAGCTAGCGGAATTTGCGTTGCATCCATTTGCGCAAGCTTTAAATCGGGGTCTTTTTTTGCGGCAACGTTTAGCATTTTATCTGCAAAATCGCCAACTATGCACAATTTTGGTTTGCCAGTTTTTTTGTAAGCAACGGCAAAATCGCCAGTTCCACCGCACAAATCAAGCACAACGGCATTCTCTTTTTTCGGCAATATTTTACAGCAAGCCTTGCGCCACGCTACATCGCGGCTCGCAGACATCAAATGATTAAGCAAGTCATAGCGTTTATGAATTTTGTTGAACATTTCACGGGTTTGCATGGGATGGAAGATAGAAAAAAGTGGGCGCTGCCATTTTTTTACCCCAAACCACCTGGCTAAAGCCAGGCGGTGATAAACACGTTTGGGCTTAAAAAAACAACAGCGCATCCCCGCCAAAGCGAGGACACCAAACGATCTTTGGCTACGCATAGCGGAATAAGGAAACCGCTAGGCACATTAAAGTCGGTTGGTCCTAAGGATCATCAGGATCAGCTTCAGGAGCTGTAGGGCTGGATAAATTTTTAAAACTAGGTGTTATAGCTTCGCAGGCGCCAGTAGTATCGTTTACGTAAGCTGCGACAATACCATCTTCAGGGTCATCTGCGGTTCTAGACATTGTAACCCGCCAACGCAGTCCTACAGTACAGTCGTTCAACTTATCCAAGCTAGTTGCTTCCCAAACTGCACTTAATTGTTTACCAGTTGCCGTAGTTGTTGGGGTAGGGCTATTATATGTAAACGCATTTGATTTAGGCTCGGAATAAGCAATTTGTACAAATGTGCCATATCCACCTATTTCCAAGCTGTATGCTTGTTGTAACTTGACCCAAGTACCAGCCGCAGGAGCGACCTCGCTGGCTTTGGCTTTCGCGCTCATTCCAAATAACTTTGGTATGGCGATGGCGGCTAGAATGCCAATGATCACTATAACGACCATTAGCTCGATAAGGGTAAAACCCTTCTTTAATTTTTGAATAGACATGATGTCCTCCTTGTTTAAAATTCCGCCTACTCTTTTGCACGATTTTCAGCATCCTCGCGCAACATTTAAAGGAAGATATATATGCAACTTATTATATAGTAAGCTATGATTAACTCAATGCTTGGGGGTGGGAATGGGGAGTGGATAAAATGCCTAAATTTGCTCAAATTCGGCATTTTATCCACTCCCCATTCCCAGCTAGCCACTCCCCTGCGGAGTAAATCGCATTTACTATATTAACCCATTATGCCAAAAATTTATGTAGCAAAGTTCTCAGACGGAAAGCACTGGATAGGTGATAACTGGCCAGATTGCGAAAAACGTGTTGTGGGAAAAACGGGCGTTAAATACAAGTCTTTCGGTAAAATGGAAGATGCAAAGGCTTGGATTAGCGGGAAAAGACCAGTGAAAAAAGGGCTTCGAGTCTATATAGACGGCTCCTTTATGCCAATAAGCGATTATGCGGGCTGGTCATGGGTTGCCGTGGAAAACGGAGTTGAAATAGCCAAAGACTCAGGAACAACGCCTCACCCTGCGGCTAGCAGGAATATAGACGGCGAACTTCATGCAGCCTGGAAAGCCATGGAATACTTGGCTAAAAAGAAGCGCAAAGGAACAATCTGCTACGATTATCAAGGAGTCGAAAGCTGGGCCATGGAAGAATGGAAAACCAGCAGCGCGGTTTCGCAGATATACGTGAATAGAATATCAGAAATAAAGGTTTGGGCCTCTTTTGAGAAAATTGCTGCGCACAGCGGAGATGAATGGAACGAAAAAGCCGACGAGCTTGCAAAGGAGGCTTTGCAAAAAAAGGTTAAAGCATTAAAGGCTGCTGTAAAGGAAGTAAAGGTCGTAAAAACCGTGAAACCCGTAAAAGCTGTGAAAACTGTAAAAACTGCAAAGATCATAAAAACTGCCAAAGCAAAGAAAAAATAATTTGAACTACACTCAACCTAAAGGTAATAGATTTGAGCATAGCATCCACAAGCGTTAGACGTCCGGTTTTAACTATTGTTTTATCGGCGTTTATCGTGTTGTTCGGCTTGATAGGCTTGAATCAGGTTGGCGTTAGAGAATATCCTGCCATAGACCCTCCCATAATAAATGTGCGAACCACCTACACTGGCGCAAATGCAGAAATTATCGCAAACCAAATCACAGAACCTTTGGAATCTGCAATCAACAGCATAGACGGAATCCGAGCCATAACCTCAGTCTCTAGAGAAGAGCAGTCAAACATCACTGTGGAATTTAATCTGGGCGCAGATATGGAGCAGGCCGCAAACGATGTTCGCGACAAAGTTTCCCAAGCGCAAAGAAGGCTTCCCGAAGATGCAGATGCCTCCGTTGTTTCAAAGGCTGATGCAAATGCCTCGCCAATATTGGTGCTTTCTTTGGGAAGCGATAATATGAGCCCTCTGGAATTAACGGATTTGAGCGAGCGAATACAAGAGAGGCTGCAAACTGTTTCTGGCGTTGCAGAAATGAGAATTTGGGGAATAAAAAGATATGCCATGCGAATTTACATAGACCCTGTTAGGCTGGCTGGCTATGGCTTGACGCTGGAAATTGTTCGGAGCGCTTTGGAAAGGGAAAATGCGGAATTTCCTGCTGGGCAGCTAGAGGGCACTGCTGCAATGGTGAGCCTGCGTTCCAGCTCCAAGCTTGTTAGCGAAGAAGATTTTCGCAATGTGATTTTATTTAACAGCGGAGATAAATTTGTTAGGCTGGGCGATGTTGCAGAAGTTGTGCTCGGAGCGGAAAATGAAAGAAATACGCTGCGAATGAACGGCAGGCCAATGGTTTCTCTGGTTGTTGTGGCACAGCCTGGCGCAGACCAGATAAAAATTGCAGACGAGGTTTTGAAACGCGCAAAAGAGATAGAGAAAGATTTGCCAGAAGGGGTTACCATAGAAACCACGTTTGACAACACCAGATTTGTGCGCGAGGCTCTGAGCGAAGTTAAAGAAACCATGTTCATAGCATTTATACTCGTTATAGGAGTTATATTTTTATTCCTTAGAGAATTTAGAACAACATTTATCCCCATGATAACCGTGCCCATATCCTTGATAGGCTCGTTTTTCATAATTTGGATTTTGGGTTTTTCCATAAACGTGCTAACGCTTTTGGGTGTTGTGCTTGCCATTGCAATTGTTGTTGACGATGCCATTGTTGTTTTGGAAAATATTTTCGCAAAAATAGAGCAGGGGCTGCCGCCAAAAGAAGCCGCAAATAAAGGCGTGAATGAAATTTTTGCGCCTGTTGTTTCAACCACTTTGGTGCTGTGCGCTGTATTTACTCCTTTGCTATTTATGGAGGGTTTCACTGGCCGCTTGTTCAGGGAATTTGCGGTTATCATAGGCGGTTCGGTTATAATATCCTCATTTGTAGCATTAACGCTGGGCACAATGCTGTCTAGCCGAGTGCTGAAAAAGCAGGAAACCCGCAATCGCTTTTACACCGCAACGGAGCCTTTTTTCAAAGCCCTTTCCGATGGCTATTCCAAATTTTTAAGAAAGGCTTTGAGATACCCCATGCTGGCAATTCCTGTTATTTTATTGTGCTCGGGTATTTCTGTTTTTGTGTTCTTGCAACTGCCAACCGAGCTTGCTCCTTTGGAAGATCGCTCAAGAGTCGTGGTTCAAATAACCGCCCACGAGGGCGCTCCTTTCTCTTATATGAACGAAAAGATGAAAGTCGTTGAGCATTTGGTAAGGGAAAGTGTTCCGGAGATTGACAGGATTCTTGTTCAAACGTCGCCTATTTGGGCGGGCAGTCCAAACCTTGGCAATGTTCAAATAACGCTGGTTCCGCCAACGGAACGCAAACGCACTCAGCAGCAAATAGCAAATGACCTTCGCAGGGTTTTGTCGCAGGTTGAAGGGGTTCGCCTTTCAATTCAGCAAGACCAAACGATAAGAGTTGGAACAAGAGGCGGGCTTCCTGTGCAGGTAGTTGTGCAAGCCAATGAGCTGGATTCATTGAAAAAATATTTGCCTGCGCTTATGGATAAAATTCAAACCAGCCGCCTTTTGACCATGGCAGATGTAAACTTGAAATTCACCAAGCCTCAAATGAGCGTGGAAATGGACAGGGATTTTTTGCGCGCTTCTGGCATTGCCCCAAGAGAGGCGGCTCAGGCATTGCAGCTTGCGTATAGCGGTCTTCGCTACGGATATTTTTTGAAAGAGGGAAAGCAATATCAAATAATAGGCGAGATTGACGCCCGCAATAAAAACGAGCCGGCAAGCCTCCAGGCATTGTATTTGAGAAACTCAAGCGGAGATTTGGTTTCTCTTGACCAGATAGTTGATTTGAAAGAAGAGGCGGTGCCCCCGCAGATTTTTAGGTATAATCGCTATGTATCAGCTACCATTTCTGCAAACCCCGCAGAAGGCGTTGCTCTTGGCGATGCCATTACGGAGATGCATGGCATTATTAAAGGCGAGTTAAACGAGAGTTTCAGAACCGAGCTTGCTGGAACTTCGCGCGACTTTATGGAAGCGAGCGGCAGTCTTGTGATGGTTTTTATTCTTGCTTTGATAATTGTGTATATGCTGCTTGCCGCCCAGTTTGAGAGTTTTCGCCATCCATTCACAATTATGCTCACCGTTCCGCTTGCTCTTTTCGGTGCTTTGCTTTCGCTTTATTTTGGCGGCCATACCATAAATATATTCAGTCAAATTGGCCTTGTTATGCTTGTTGGCTTGGTAACCAAAAACGGAATTTTAATCGTTGAATTTGCCAACCAGCGTCACGCCGCAGGCTTAACTTTGCGCCGCGCCGTCGCAGACGCCGCAGGCGCAAGGCTCCGCCCAATTTTGATGACCACTCTTTCTACAGTTTTTGGCTTTATGCCCATAGCCTTGGCTTTGGGCGCAGGCGCCGAGTCCAGAGTTCCGATGGGCGTTGCAATAATAGGCGGAATAATGGTTTCGCTGGTATTCAGCCTTCTTGTTATACCTGCATCGTATTTGCTGATTAGCAAAAAGACTAGGTGAGTTCAAGCATTCAAGTATAATCGGCGCTTAGTAAAACATTTTCTAATTCAGACAACTTTTACTGAACATCTATTCAGTCCTTTTCCCTTTTTCTGTTGGCGCATTGTTAATATCATTGGAAAAATTTCATTTTTTGGTGGAAAAATGGGGAAAAACAATTTTTTTTAAATAAAAAATGGTTGTTTTGGGGAAAAATTATCTATATTTAATAGCATGAGTTTTCAAGGGAACGAATCAGCTATTGTAGATGGAAATGGAAGAGTTTCTTTTCCGCTGTCTTTTCGCAAGCTTGTTCCCAATGAAAGAGAGTTTTACATATCGCCGGGCGTTAATAATTGCCTGCATTTGCGGAGAGTGGGCGATTATGAGGTTTGGCGTTTAAAATTAGACCAGCTTGAGCAAACTAAAGAAAATTATGATCGCCGTAGAAAACTTTTGCACAACACGGAAAGGGTTGTTTTAGATGACAAACAAAACCGCTTCCTTTTGCCTAAAGGGCTTAAAGAATGGGCTGGCATAGATAAAGAGGTTGTGTTTTCTGGCAATGGCGATGTGGTTATAATATCCAATATTGAGAAAGCCGCTCCTTACGCATTGAGCAAAGACGATGACTTTAAAGGAATGGAGTGGACTTTATAATGAATAATTACCACACTCCCGTTCTTTTAAACGAGTGCATAGAAAGCCTCCATATAAGGCCCGGCTATGACTATGCCGATTGCACGCTTGGCGGCGGCGGGCACTCTGAAAAAATTTCCGAGCTTCTAGGCGAAGCTCAAAAACTGCATTGCTTTGACCGAGATGCAGAGGCTATAAACGCTGCAAAATCAAGGCTTGCAAAGTTTGGCTCAAAAATAGTTTATCACTGCAAAGCGTTTTCAAATTTGAAAACAGAGCTTGCAGCAGAGACTCTCGGCGGAGTTCTTTACGATTTGGGAGTAAGCTCCCATCAGCTAGACACAAACAGGGGATTTTCCTTTGCTGGCAATGATCCGCTTGATATGCGCATGGATGCGAGCGGTGGCGAAAATGCGCAGGATTATTTGAAAAAAGTTTCGGAAAAGGAATTGGCAAAGGCGTTAAAAGAAAATTCTGATTTGGAAATGGCAGGCCGCTTGGCAAGGCGCATTAAAGAGGGCAAAAAAAATACAGCTGCAGATTTGAGCAGTGCGGTTGAAGAAGTTTATGCAAACAGAAAAAATGATTGGAATAGTTTAAAGGCGAGAGTGTTTCAAGCCATTCGCATGGAAGTTAATTCAGAAATCGCAGAGATAAAAAAGAGCGTGGAAGCGGCGGTGCATTGCCTTAAAGCCAGCGGGCGGCTCTGCATAATAACATATCATTCAAAGGAAGCGAGAGCAGTGAAAGATGTTCTTGCTTTTTTTGAAAAAAAATGCTTGTGCAACGCTAATATGCCTTTTTGCGCTTGCGGAGGGAACAACAGAAAAATAAAAAAAGTGAATAAAAAACCTATAGTTCCGAGCGCAGAAGAATTGAGAAAAAATTCTCGCTCACGCTCCGCCACATTAAGAGTTTATGAGAGGATTTAAGAGAAACCATGAAATTAATAGTAACATCCATATTGCTTTTTTGCATGCTCTTTGTTTTGGCGGTTCCTATGAAAATGGCAAATGAAAAACTTGCGCATTTGATACAGCAAGAAAAAAATCTGGAAGATTCCGTTTCCGTGATGCGTTTTGAAGTTTCTTTGGTGGACAAAAACATAGACAGCTTGTCTTCAAGGAGCAGGATAGATTTGATAGCGCCATCGCTTGGGCTTGGAATGAATGATGCGGCAACTAAAATAACGAGGTTCTTAAAATGAAAATCAGGCTGATAGCGATAGCGGTTTTTCTTTCTGTGGCAACCATTGCTTTTGTTGTTCGGCTTGTTCAAATTCAAATTATAAACGATAAGATTTATTATGAAGACAAAACTCAAAAACGAAGCTTGGAAGAGGCAAAATACGGGCGTATTTTAGACCGCAATGGCATGGTGCTTTGGGATAAATTGCATGTTAATGGAGAGCCTGAGCCGCAAAAATGGAAAGAAATTCACTACCACGGGCATCTTGAAGGTTTGTCTGCGATTTTGAATGGAGTGGTGAGTTCAAAAATCAGAGAATTGCGCGGTCAAAGAGCTGTTTTGGTTAAAACGGTAAAATCTCAAAGAGGCGCTCCCATAGATGAGATTGTGCGCATTCCATCTATTGAAGGCAAAGACGTGTATCTTTCCATAGACTTGCGAATCCAAGAAATCGTGGAAAATGTGATTAGGGAATATGTGCCAAGATTTAATGCTTCAGGCGCATCTGTTTTGGTTATGGATCCAAGGAATGGGCAAATTTTAGCCATGACAAGTTTTAATCCAGATAGAAACAGATACGAAAGCATTGTGCATTCTTTTGAGCCGGGTTCAATTTTTAAACCGATAACAGCCATTATAGCTTTGGAAAACGGAGTGGATCCAAACAAGCAGATAAACGGCGAGAATGGCCAATGGAAGGTCACAAAAAATGCCAATGAAAAAATAATAAAGGATATTCGCTCGGGTAAGTCTTTCAATATGCAGGAGGCAATGACAGTTTCGTCTAATATAGCTTTTGGAAAATATGTTATAGAAGAAATTGGCTATGATAAATTTTTCTATGGAGTTAAAAACTTCGCAATAAATGAAAATCCGGGTTTTCCGCTTAGAGTCAGCCACAAAGGTTTTAATTATGTTCAGTATTCCAGAACGCAGGCAACTCAAGGCTTTGGGCAATCTTTGGATTTAACTTCTTTGGATATGGCAAAAGCTGTAAGCTCAATAGCAAACGGCGGGGTTTTGTATAATCCCAAACTGGTGCTGGAATACGGAGCAGACTCCTCCGCAACGGAAAGAGATTCTGTGCGCAGGGTGATTTCTACTACCGAGAGCACAAGAATTTTAAGGAATATGCTTAAAAGCGTTGTTGACTCTGGCGGAACCGCTGCTAATATAAAATCCAGATACGACTTTTTTGAATTTGCAGGCAAAACAGGAACAGCGCAGACTATAGACAGCGTTGGAAGATATAAAGTAGGAACTTACAATTCTTCTTTTATAGGTTTTGAAAGAGCCACAGACCCGCACTTTGTATGCCTTGTTACCATGCACAATACCAAGAGCGGCGGTTCAACGGCTGCAGGCCCTGTGTTCCAGAAAATCATGGAGCAGATATATTTGCATCCAGAACTTTCGCCTGCGGCTTTTGCAAGGGAATACGCATCGGCAGATAGTTTGTGCAGCGACGTGTCTTTTATTGGGCACACAAGAATAGCCGCTTTAGACAGAGCAAAGGGAATGCGCTGCAATATACGTTTTGACGATGAAAGCATAACAGGGTCTGTTGTTGCGCAAACAATAAAAAGAGATGAAACTGGCGAATATTTGCAGCTTTCTTTGAGAGAGCATCAGAGGAACACCGGCCGTATGCCGGATGTTCGGGGCTTGGCGCTGAGAGATGCCATGGGCATGCTTGAGCATATCAGCAATGTTGTTTACGATGGCGTTGGAAAAGTGTATGAGCAGTTTCCCGAACCAGGCGAAAGCGCAGATAGAAAAAGCATTGTGCATATAAAGCTGAGGGAAATATGAGCCGTTTGAAAGACAATTCTAAAAAAGTGGAACCTGGCGATATATTCTTTGCCATTCCATGCGCAGACGGTTCAGAAAAGGAACACGCTTTGGAAGCTTTGGAAAGGGGAGCGTCTTCCGTTGTTTCCGCTTTGCCTGCTCCAAAAGGATATGAAGCAAGATGGGCGCAGGTTAATGATGTTGTTTTTACAAGGTATTTATTTGCAAAAGAAGATTTTGGCAATCCGTTTTCAAAATTGAATTGCTATGCGGTAACAGGCTCTAACGGAAAAACCAGCTGCGCATTTATGATGAATGCGGTTTTAAGAGCCGCTGGCAAAAAAACTGCCTTGTTGAGCACAATTTATAATTTGATTGGAAATAAAAAAGAAGAAGCGCATTTAACCACTCCGGGATTTTTAGAACTTTATGAATTTGCGGCTGAGGCAGCAGATGCTGGTTGCACGGAGCTTGTTATGGAAGTTTCCAGCCATTCCCTTGTTCAGGGGCGTGTTATGGGAATTCCCTATAAATCGGCTTTGTTCACAAATTTGAGCCACGAGCATTTGGACTATCATGGCACAATGGAAAATTACTATCAGGCAAAAAAAATATTGTTTGCTTCGGAACTTTTGGGCAAAGGGCTTGGATTTATAAATATTGATAATTCGTATGGAAATCGTTTATACGGAGAATTATTTTTCAAAGACAGAGTTGGCGTTTCAAAAAAACAGTTCAAAATTGCCAATACAGAAAACGGATTTAGAATAGACAATTGCAATGTTTCGCTTTTTGGCGAGCATAATATTGAAAATGCAATGCTGATAATAGAATGGGCGCGTGAGATGGATTTGCCGGAAGCTGCGTTAAAAGATGCTCTTGAAAACATATCCATTCCGGGACGTTTTGAAGTTGTGCATAACAAAAACGGCAAACGCGCAATTGTTGATTATGCCCATACTCCAGACGCATTGGAGAGAACTTTGATTGCCGCCCGCAAAATTTGCAAAGCTAATTTGCTGTTGGTATTTGGCTGCGGCGGAGACAGAGACAAAACAAAAAGACCGGAGATGGCGCGCATTGCAGAAGCCTTGGCAGACCAAGTTTATTTAACATCAGACAATCCAAGAACAGAAGACCCTGAACAAATTTTAGCGGATGTAGAAAAAGGATTCTCCGCAAAAAAATATTGCAAGCAAGCCGACAGAAGCTTGGCAATAAAAGAAGCCGCTGCCGCATTGCAAAGCGGCGACGTTCTAGTGGTAGCAGGCAAGGGCCATGAAGATTATCAGATTATTGGAAAAGAAAAAAAGCATTTTAGCGATAGGGAAGAAATTTTGGGAATTTTTTTATGAGTTTTGATTTGCCAATAAACGTGACGGAATTTCTGCAAATTTTTTTGCAAGAAAACCCCTCTGCTATTGTAGCGGAAATTCCGCAAAAAATTAAAGTGCAAAAAGCGTGCCTAAATTTTGATTCCAGAGAAATTAAAAAGGGCGAAATTTTTTGGGCGCTTGTAGGGAAGAATTTTAACCCTCACAAGGGTCTGTTTATAGAAGAAGCATTTAAAAAAGGAGCAGTTATGGCAGTTGTTAATGCAACAGAAGTGGAAATAGCAAAAATTCCACTCGCAGTGGCTACAGAAGACACAACCAAGGCTTTGCTGAAGTTTGCCAGAGGTTATAGAAAAAAATTCCAAAACCTGAAAGTGGTTGGCATAACAGGCAGCGCGGGCAAAACCTCAACAAAAGAGATGATTGCGGCGGTGCTTGGCAAAAACGGCAACACTCTTGTTACGCAGGGAAATTTAAACAATTTATTTGGCGTTCCAATGACATTGCTCGGTTTGAGAAGCGAGCATCAGAATGCTGTTGTAGAAATGGGAACAAGCCTGCCGGGCGAAATTCGCCAGCTCTCTCAAGCAGCAGTTCCAGACATTGCCGTTATCACAAATATTGCCCCCGCTCATTTAGATGGCTTGGGAAGCTTGGAAGGAGTGTTCAAAGAGAAAAAGTCAATAACAGAGGGATTTGAAAAGCATGGAGATTTGGTTATAAACGCAGATGACGTCATGCTTTCCAAAATTCGCGCTTCTTCAAAATATGATGTTATAACCTACGGAATGAACAGAGGAATTGTAAA
>WRMM01000024.1 GCA_009777135.1 Candidatus Fibrimonadales bacterium | reverse complement strand
TGAAGAGTGAAGATTTATATTTATTTCGTTGGGGGAATTTCCCCCCTAGCCGCTACTTTGTGCGCGGCTACCCCCTCATGCCCATTATTAAAACCAAAACATTCAATTCTACATCAACTCTCAACTCTCAACTCTCAACTCTCAACTCAAAAAAACGCTCAGGAACCATAAAATGCTCTACGGTATTTTCTCAGACATACATGCTAATTTGCCTGCTCTTGAAGCGGTATTTCGCTCTATGGATTCGCGCAAGGTTGAGAGGCGTATTTGTCTTGGGGATATTGTTGGCTATGGAGTAAGCCCCAATGAGTGTGCCGCTCTTGTGAAGCAGCACAGCGATGTGTGCCTTTTGGGCAACCACGACAACGTTGCTTTGAATCGGGAAGCTTATTCCGATTTTAATATTTACGCAAAAGCCGCTATGGAATGGACTTGGAAACATCTAAGCGACCAGACAAAAGATTATTTGAAATCACTGCCCTATTCTGTGGAAGAACAAAACTTCACCTTTGTGCACTCTTCTCCCATGTCTCCCGCAGACTGGCACTACGTTGCAGATTTGGATGGAGCTTTGGAAGCCTTTTTTTATTTTAAAACTCGCTACTGCTTTATTGGGCACACTCACAGCCCTGTTATAATAGCAACAAACAGCGAAAATCCCTACGAAGAAGTCCCCACAATCTCAGAAGGCCCGCTTTACCGCACCGGACCAAGCGAAAAAGCTTTGATAAACGTTGGCTCAGTTGGGCAACCCAGAGACAGAAACAACCGTGCTTGCTGGTGCTTGGTTGACAGCGAAGGCAACTGGATAGAATTTGTGCGCGTTGAATACGACATTGAAAAAACTCAAAACCAAATGCGCAAAGAAAACATGCCAATGTTTTTGGTGGAGAGGCTTGGACTTGGGCGCTAAAATTTACTTGGCAAATTTTGATAAGTTATCAAAAAATGTAAACGAAGAAGTTTTGAAGTATGTTAAAAGGCTTAATGGCTCAGTTGAAATTGCAACATTAAAAAACGCTGCTGCTTTTGAAAAACGTTTTTCTGCAGATAAATTTATTCGCATTGTTTTGAGCGAAGATGGAAAGCTTTTTAACACCAAGCAGCTTGCGGAATGGCTTAACCCCAAGCTTTCAAAAAACATGGTTTTTCTTGTTGGGGCAGCTTATGGCATAGAGCCGGAAATCAAGCAAAAAGCCGATTTGCTGCTTTCGTTTTCGCCGCTGACTTTTTCTCACGAACACGCTTTTTTGCTGCTAACCGAGCAAATCTACCGCTGCCTTATGGTGATAAAAGGGCACCCGTATCATCATTAATTTCTATATTATCCCAAAACAAAAGAGGATATTATGGCTTGCAAAGAAGAGACTTGTGAAAATAAAAATAATTTTCTTAAAGAAGCGGAATATGCGCTGGCTAAAAACAGGCGCGTATTTTTGTGGGGACCTGTGGAAGATTCCAGCGCAGAAGAACTGGTTAAGCAATTTCTTTATTTGGATTCGCTTTCAAATGAAGATATTTATTTCTTTATAAACAGCCCGGGCGGCGCTATTTCTAGCGGGCTTTCTATTTATGATTGCATTAAATCGCTAAAAAGCAATGTGGTTACAATCTGCGCAGGGCAAGCCGCTTCTTTTGGCGCGGTGCTTTTGTGCGCCGGAACAAAGGGCAAACGCTATGCATGGCCAAATGCCCGCATAATGATTCACCAACCGCTCATTCACGGTTCTTTTGTAGCTCCAGCCAGCGACCTTGCTATACAAGCAGAAGAAATGCTCCGCATTCGTGATGTGCTAAACGGAATTTTCAGCGAGCATACCGGCAAATCAAAAGAAGAACTGGAACGCGACACCGACCGCGACAACTACATGAGCGCAGAACAGGCAAAAGAATACGGCATTATTGACGAAGTGAAAAGCGTGGTGTAAAGTTTGAATAAAGAACGTTCCTATTTGGCTACCACCGAAGCAGCCGCTTATTTGGGCATTAAGGTTCGCGATGTGCAAAGCCTTATTCAGCTCGGCAAACTGCCTGCGGTTCAATCTGCCAGCGGGCAATATCGCATAAGCATAAAAGATTTGCCGCAGCACAAAGCAGCTTGCAAAAAAATAAAAAAAAATCTGGAAACAAGCGACAATTATACAACGCAGAAAATATTTTTTGAAAGCGCGCAAGAAATGAAAGACCTGAACGACAACAGCGTTCATTTGGCTGTGACTTCGCCGCCATATTTCAATGCAAAAATGTATTCGGGTGAATTGAAAAACGATTTGGGCAACATACACGATATGGATGAATGGTTCAGCGAAATAGGAAAGGTTTGGAAAGAGGTTTTCAGAGTTTTGCAACCTGGCAGAAAATTTTTTCTGAATATTATGAACCTGCCTGTGAGATACAACAATACTTTTAAAACATTGAACTTGGTAGGCAAAAGCACGGATTTATGCGAAAATATTGGCTTTATTTTTAAACGAGATATTATATGGCACAAAACAAATGGCGTTAGGGCGCACTTTGGAACCTATCCATACCCAGGCGGAATTTTGCTGAACAATATGCACGAGACAATTTTGGAATTTCAAAAACCCGATGATAAAAAATTCAGCAAATACGCTCATTTAACAAAAGAAATAAAAGAGAAATCCAAAATAGACAAAGATTTTTGGCTTTCTATAAAAAACAGCGATGTGTGGCTTATGAAACCGGAAAAAAGCGGAGACGGCAGAGAGCACGTTGCTCCCTTTCCCTACGAACTCCCCTATCGGTTTATCAAAGCGTACACCTTCATAGGCGAAACCGTGCTAGACCCATTCTGCGGCAGCGGAACTTCTTTGCTTGCCGCAAAAAATCTTGGCAGAAACGGAATTGGCTATGAGATAAATTCTAATTTCAAAACAATCATCAAACGCAGGTTAGAATGTCTATCTTTTCCGCAATAAAATCCGGCCTTGCAAAAACCCGCGAGGCTTTGCTTGGCGAAATAAAGTCAATAGCAGGCATTGGCAAAATCACAGACGAAATGCTTGAGAATCTAGAAGAGCATTTAATCAAAGCCGATGTTGGAGTAGAGGCTGCTTTTTTGCTGACCGATGCTCTCAGGGAACATGGGCTTGGCAAATCGCTTAGCCAAAAAGAAATCAACGCTATTTTGCGCAGAGAAGCTGAGCGTTTGCTGCTTGACCCGCCAGAATTGAAATGGGATGGAAAACCGCACATCGTTTTAATAATAGGCGTGAATGGGGCTGGAAAAACCACGACCATAGGCAAGCTGTCGCATCGCTTAAAGCAGGAGGGAAAATCCGTGCTTATGGCGGCAGGCGATACGTTCAGAGCGGCGGCAATTGAGCAACTGGAAACCTGGGCGCAAAGAGCAGGCGCCGATTTTGTGCGCCATCAAGAAAACTCAGACCCAAGCGCAGTAGCCTACGATGCCTGCAAAGCAGCCATTGCCAGAAGCAGCGATGTTGTATTTATAGACACAGCAGGCCGTTTGCACAACAAAGACCATTTAATGGACGAGCTTCATAAAACGGTTAGAGTTGTAAAAAAAGTGAGCGAAAATTTTCCCCACGATATATGGCTTGTTATAGACGGCAACACTGGGCAAAACACCGTTAAGCAGGTCAAAACTTTCCACGAGAACTTCAAACTCACAGGCTTAATAGTAACAAAACTGGACGGCACTGCAAAAGGCGGTTCCGTGCTTTCCATAGCAAGCGAATTGAAAATCCCAATTCTCTGGATTGGCGTTGGCGAAAAAATAGACCAGCTTGTTCCTTTTGATAAAGCCGCATATATTGACGGGTTGTTTGAGAGCTAAGCTTCTATAGCAGGCAATAATTAAGTCAATGCTTGGGTATGGGCGATGCAAAAACATGCCCTTTTTAGCGAATTTAAGCCATTTTTTGTAAAATTCCCCAAACCCCAAACCCCATACCCTAAACCCAAGCGAGTAAATCAACATTTACTATATTATCTTCATGTTAAAGTTTCATTTTTTGCTTGCAGTGGCAGCTTCTTTGTTTTTGGGCTGCTTACCCTTTGATAATCCTGACGATGAATATGTAGAACATGTTCAAAAATGTGGGGATATAACATTTGACCCCGAAATACAAAAATGCGAAAATAGCGTTTTGCTTATCAAATGCGGGGATAATTGGTACAATCCAAATATTGACTATTGCGTTGATAGCATTGTAAAGGACAAGAATGAACTTTTTGAATCTTCTGAACTTTCCGGTTATAAAGAACTTATTGATGAACGCGATGGCAAAGCATACAATTATGTGGAAATAGGCACTCAAACTTGGATGGCAGAAAATATGCGGTTTGAAACCCCGAATACTAAATGTTACGACGATAATGAAAAGAATTGCGAACTCTTTGGAAAAATGTATACTTGGAATACGGCAATAACAGTTTGCCCTGTTGGCTGGCATTTGCCAAGCGAAAGAGAATGGAGAGCCTTGTTAAGCTTTGTTGAGAAAAGCAGCGGTTGTTCCAATTGCGCTGGAACAAAATTAAAAGCAAATAGCACACTTTGGGTTCCAGGAAGAAGCGGAACAGATGACTTTGGCTTTGCAGCTTTGCCTGGTGGCTACTACAGACCTAACTACTTATTTCTTAGAATAGCGGAAGAAGCAAATTTTTGGAGCGCAACTGAAGGCAGCGTTCCAGGTTCTGTTCACTTCATATATTTTGGCAGCCTTGAATCATTAAGCGTAGATGGTCTTTATAAAGACGATTCCTGGGTTTATGTCCGCTGCATAAAGGATTGATAATTTCTATCTTGCTCCAATGCGCCCCAACATTCCCAAAAAAATCCTGATAATCCTCCTCATAGGATGTATCGGGGCAGCCTTTAGCCAAGACATAAAGGTTCGCAAAGAAGTTTTGGAAAATGGGCTTACCGTGCTGCTTCACGAAAACAAACAAGCCCCAACCGTAGCCTGCAGGCTTTTTTACGTAACTGGCTCAGTTCACGAAAACCCAGATAACTCAGGGCTTGCCCACATGCTGGAACACCAGCTTTTCAAAGGCACAGAAAAATTAAAACCAGATGAATTGTGGGGAGCATATCAAGAAGCTGGCGGCACAGGCTTGAATGCGTTTACATCTACCCTAATGACTGCGTATTTTGTGAATTTGCCGCGCAACAAACTGGAATTGTTTTTATGGCTAGAAGCAGACAGAATGCAAAACGCCGTTATTGCGCGCGAATTTGAAGCCGAGCGAGACGTTGTGAGAGAAGAACGCAGAATGCGCTACGATGACCCTCCTAGAGGACGCTATAGAGAAACCTTGAGAACAATGATTTACGAGGCTTATCCCTACCGCATCCCAACTATTGGATGGTCATCTTCCATTGAGAATTTTAAGCAGGAACAGGCAGAGGAGCATTACAGAAAATATTACAAGCCTCGCAACGCAATTTTGGTTTTTGCAGGCGATTTTTCCGCAGATTCCCTTTTGCCCAAAATACATCTATACTTTGGAAGCATTCCCGCTGGTGAGCCATTTCCAGAAATCACATTGAAAGAACCTGAGCAGGCAGGCGAAAAACGCCTTATAGTCCGCAGAACAGATACCCCGCCCGTTATAGACATAATCTTTAAAACTCCCGGAGTTGGCAACCCTGCAATTTATGCGCTGGATATAGCAGAGGGCGTTTTGAATGGCCGCAGCGGCAGGCTTTACAAAAGACTTGTGGAAGAAGAAAAACTAGCCACAGGCGCAAGCGCAGGCAATGGCCCTAACAAGGAAATATCAACATTCAGCATCTCAGTTTCTTTAAGGCCCGGAGCCAGCGCAGAAAAAGCAGAATCCATTGTTTGGGAAGAATTGGAAAAATTGAAAAACGAACTTGTGAACGAAAGAGAATTTCAAAAAGTTTTGAACAATGCATACGCTGCGCAGCTTCGCAGTTTAACGGATATGGCTGGAGTAGCCACAAACCTAGCCTGGTATGAGATGTTTGGCTCTTATAATTTATATTTGGATTGGGCAAAGTCGCTGGAAACTGTTAGCAGAGAAGCAGTGAAAGAGGCAGCCAGCAATTATTTCACAAGAAAAAATGCAGTTGTAGGATGGTTAGTGCCATGAATGTTATGGTTTGCGGGATGCCTGGGAAAATGGCGCAGATAATCGCTGAAGTTTGCGCAAAAAGAAAATTCAATGTTATTCCGTTTTCGCTCACGGGCGAAGATATGGCGGAATTTAATGGTTTTGCTTTGCTTAATACTTTGGAAAGAGAAGATAAAATCGCAGATATTCTAAAAGAATATACGAATTTAATCGCAGTTGATTACACGCACCCAAATGCGGTGAACAGCAATGCCGAGTTTTATGTTCGGCATAAAATTCCATTTGTTATGGGAACCACAGGCGGTGATAGAAAAGCCTTAATGGCTTTGGTGAAAGAGGCAAATCATCCGTGCATAATAGCTCCAAATATGGCAAAGCAAATAGTAGCTCTGCAAGCCATGCTGGAATGGGCTGCAAAAAATTTCCCAGACGCGTTCAGCGGCTACGATTTGAAGGTTGTTGAAAGCCATCAAAAAACAAAAGCAGACACAAGCGGCACGGCAAAGGCTTTGGTGAAAAGCTTTTTGGAAATGGGCGCAAAAAGCAAAGAACCCATTATAGAAATGGTGCGAGAAGAAGAAGCGCAGGTCTTTAAAATGTCTGTTCCCCGTGAACATCTTGGCGGCCATGCCTTTCACACATATTCCCTTGACAGCGCAGACAAAACTGTGCATTTTGAATTTCGCCACAATGTTTGCGGCCGCGAAATCTACGCAGAAGGCACCGCCGACGCCGTGGAATTTTTAGCAAAAAAAATAGCAACAAAAACGGCAAAGCCTTTTGACATGATAGATGTTCTTAGCGGCTAACAGCTAACAGCTAATCTAAAAAGTAAAATATTTTTTCGCCTTTTTTGCTCAATCCATAGGAGCGAGCAATGGCTTCTATGGCTAAGGGGTCATTTTTCAATGCTTCTTCTTGTTTCAGTTTCTTTTTATGCTGTTCTTCCAAACCTCGCAATTCGCTTCTAAGCCCTTCTATGCTCTGTTCTCTTTTTGAAATATCGTTCATTCTGGAGCCAAGCCCCAAAAGCCCGGAAATTATTGAAGCAGAAAATATAACAATGCATGCAATGCAGATAAACTTGAGCGACAAACTATGCTTGCCTATGCGACTTGCTTTAATAGCGATGCTATCCGTAATTTCCCGTACAACCTGCGCACCAGTTTTTCTTTTACGCCCTAACATGAGAAGTAATATAGTAAATTTTCTATATTCCTCCCATGAAGCTAGCTCTCACATTTGACGACGTGATTATTCCGCCGAGGGCATCCGAAGTGCTGCCCTCGCATACTTCGCTTAAAACCGAAATTGGAAAGATAAAACTCAACATTCCAATTTTGAGCGCCGCAATGGACACGGTTTCAACCGCGCCGCTTGCCATTTCGCTTGCCTTGCAGGGCGGCATTTCCGTTATACACAAAAATATGAGCATAGAAGCGCAGGCTGGCGAAGTGCGAAAGGTTAAGAGATGGGGCTCCGGCATTGTGCTAGACCCAATAACTTTAGATGCCGAAGAACCTGTTTCAAACGCCTTTGAAATATCCGCAAGGCAAAAGATAAGCGGCTTTCCCGTGCTTTCCAATGGCAAGCTTGTTGGCATAATCACCGGCAGAGATTTGCGCGCCGTTTCTGACCGCAGATTGAAGGTCAAAGATGTAATGACAAAAAAACTCATCACCGCTTCGCCTAAAATATCGCTGGCAGAAGCAAAAAAGATTTTAAACAAAAGCCGCATAGAAAAGCTGCTGCTTGTGGACAACAAAAACTACTTAAAAGGCCTAATAACCCTAACCGATATTTTGAAAAGAGAATTCAACCCCGAAGCCTGCCTTGACTCCAACGGCCAGCTTTGCGTTGGCGCCGCAGTTGGAACCGCGCCTGACACTCTTGAGCGCGTTGCCGCATTGGTTGAAGCCGGTGTTGACATGCTCGTTGTGGATACCGCTCACGGGCATCATATAAATGTTCGCGATATGGTAAAAACGCTGAAAAAAGCCTATCCGCATTTAACATTGGTTGGCGGAAATGTAGCCACAGCCGATGGCGTTAGGGAATTGGCAAAGTGCGGCGCGGATGTTGTGAAAGTTGGCATTGGGCCAGGCTCAATATGCACCACAAGAGTTGTGGCGGGCGTGGGCGTTCCGCAATTCACCGCAATTTTGGAATGCGCAAAAGAAGCCGCAAAGCATGGCGTTAGCATAATTGGCGATGGCGGAATAAAATACTCCGGCGAAATTGTGAAAGCCTTGGCTGCAGGCGCTCATGCCGTTATGCTCGGTAGCCTTTTGGCCGGCACGGAAGAAAGCCCTGGAGAAATAATTTTGGCAGACGGGCGCACATACAAAAGCTACCGCGGCATGGGTTCAATAGGAGCCATGAAAGAAGGCTCCAAAGACCGCTATTTTCAAAGCGATATTGAAGAGGAAAATGATTCCAAATTTGTTCCGGAAGGCATTGAAGGCAGAGTTCCCTACAAAGGGCCGCTAAAAGAACTGGTTTACCAGCTCGCAGGCGGAATTCGCCAAGGGCTTGGATATGTGGGCGCAAAAAATTTGGCAGAGCTAAGGGCAAAAGCCCGCTTTATACAAATAACAAGCGCCGGCTTAAGAGAAAACCACCCCCACGGCGTAACAATAACAAAAGAAGCGCCAAATTATAGAGCATAAAATGGACTCATTTCTAGTAACATCTAAAGGACCGCTTAAAGGGGCGGTTAAAATTTCTGGCGCAAAAAACGCTGTGCTTCCTGTTATGGCGGCGGCAATGCTTGCGGATGGAGTTTCCAAAATAGGCAATGCTCCAAAGCTGAAAGATATGCGCACAATGGCAGATGTTCTGCGCGTTACAGGCTGCCGCATAAAAGAGAGTGAGAACGAGCTTAGCATAGATGCAAGCGATATAAACCATTTGGAGGCTCCATACGAACTTGTAAAAACCATGCGCGCAAGCTTTTATGTGCTTGGGCCTTTGGTAGCAAAATTCGGCAGGTGCAGAGTTTCTTTGCCCGGCGGATGCGCATGGGGACCTAGACCTGTAGACTTGCATTTGAAGGGATTGGAAGCGCTGGGCGCAAAAATAAACATCACGCACGGATATGTTGAAGCGCTTTGCAACGGGCGTCTCAAAGGGAACACTTTTTCTTTTCCAATCAGCTCGGTTGGCGCAACTGCGAATATCCTTATGGCTGCCACCCTTGCGGAAGGAACTTCCGTTTTGCAAAATGCTTCCATAGAACCGGAAATCACCAACCTTGTAAAATACCTTATTGGAATGGGCGCAAATATAAGCGGCATAGAAACTAGAACGCTGATTGTGCAGGGCGTTGAAAAATTAAATCCAGGAGACGGCAGCACCATAGCAGACAGAATAGAAGCGGGAACCTTTTTAGCGGCTGCGGCAATAACAAGAGGCAAAGTAAAAGTCACAGACATGGTTCCAGAGCACCAAAGCGCGCTTTTGGAAGTTTTCAAAAGCATGGGATGCGAAATATCCGCAGGCAATGATTGGGTTGAACTGGATGCAGAAAACAAAGAACTTTTGCCCGTGCACATAACCACGCTCCCCCATCCGGGCTTTCCAACCGACATGCAGGCACAGCTCGTGGCGGTGCTCTCAACCATAAAGGGCACATCTTCCGTGCGAGACACCATCTACAGCGACAGGTTCAAGCACGTTTCTGAGCTAGAAAGGCTTGGCGCAGACATTTCCCTAAAAGAAGACACCGCAATAATAAACGGAGGCCGCGAACTCACAGGCGCCCAAGTGATGGCAAGCGATTTGCGAGCCAGCGCCGCCCTTGTTTTGGCTGGATTGGCTGCTAAAGGCCAAACCAAAATCAGCCGCATTTATCATTTGGACAGAGGCTACGAAAATTTTGAAGGCAAGTTAGCCGAATTAGGAGCGCATGTTGAAAGGATACATTAAAAAAATCCTAAAAATCCTCTTAATCGGGATTATCGGGGCGCAGACAATAGGCTGCACTTGCTGCGCTTATTTTAACCATGCTTGGAATATGGAAGAGGCTGCCGGAGAAGCCGCTGTTCTTAGAGAAGCAAGGTTGGATTCTGTTCCTGGCGACTCAATTTTAGGCTCTGGCTCGGAAAGGAAGCTCTACGACAGGGTTCTGGAGAAAGGCTCGCGCGTAGTGGAGAGATTTCCAAAAAATGAAAGACAGGTTCCCAAAGCGGTATTTTTTATGGCAGAGGCATTTCGCAATAAAAATGAATGGAGGCAAGCCGTTGAAAAATACGATGAGCTGGAGAGATATTTTCCAGAATACGATTCCATGCCCAAAGCCGAATATGAGCGAGCTTATTGCCTTTACAGAAATCAAGATTATACTTTGGCGAGGTTCTCTGCGGAACGCATTATAGAGCAGGGAGAGAGCCATAAATATTACTTGCCCACCATGGAGCTAATGTCAATTTTGCAAGAAAGAGAAGGCTCGCCAGGCGACGCAATAGCCTCTTTGGAAGCTGTGCTTGCCACCGATTTTGGAACGCCTTGGACAAGGGCAAGGGCAAGAATGCGGCTTGCAGGTTTGTATTATGAACAAAAAAACTATGAAAAAGCCAGAGAGCATTACCTGCACAAGGAACTTTTTATTTTGCCTGTTCACGAGAGATACAAAGCGCAAAGCACGGCCGCAGAATGCCTGTTAATGCTCAGCGACGAAAACGGGCTGGCTGCAGCAAACGAATACAAAGCTCTCGCAGATTCCGCAGTATTCAAAGACAGAAAAACCCTAAGCTTAGTGAGGCAAGGGGAAATTCTTTTAAGCATAAATGACGAAAGAGGAATTGAAGTTTTGAGAAACTTGGCTTATGATGCGCCAAGAAGCGAAATGGCATCAAGAGCTTTTTTTGGCATCGGCGATTTTAGGCAAAAAAAATATAATTACCCCACGGCTATTTTGCTCTACGATTCTAGCTTTCAAAGCAGGCCGGCAAGTTCTTGGGCACAGGAAAGCTTTAGACGCAAAGCGGCTCTTTCAAGATTATTAGCTCTAAAAGATACAATTGTCGAATTGGAAAAAGAAAACAAATCATTCTTTCCACAGGAATTTCAAATTGCAGAACTTTTTCTGCTGAGATTGTCTGAAACAGACAGCGCTCTTGCAATACTTGCAAGGATGGATTCCACGCTTGAAGACCCCGAATTAAAAGCCAGAGCAACCTATACAAGAGCCTTTATTTACGATGAATTTAAGCAGGATACCTCAAATGCCTATTTTATTTACAGAAAGATAATAGAGAATTTTCCACAAACGGATTACGCAAAACAGGCACAAGCGAACATGGGTTTGCAGGTGAATGTAAAAACAAAGGAAGATTTTGCGCGCGATGCTTTTTTGAAAGCTGAAGAGGCGTGGCTTAAGGCACAGAGAATTCCCGTTGAAAACATAGAAGAAATAGAAGAGGCGTTTCAAAATACCATTGCTCTTTACGATTCCGTTATAATAGATTTTCCAGAAACGCAAACCGCTTTGCAGGCAACGTATGTAAAAGCCAATATTTTTGCAGAAGAAATAGGCAATCTTGATAGCGCGCAAGTATTGTGGGGTAAACTTTCCAGAGAACATTTCAGAACGCCGTGGGGCAAAGCAGCCAGAGAAAAGCTGAGCGGAAAGCTTTCTATGGATTATGCCGATATAATTCGTTTGCGCGAAAGGGTTAAGGATCTTGAAGTTTCCACAAAGCAGCAAAGCGATAAATATTGGCAAGAAGCAGAGCAGAAGAAAAACGAGCCTCCCCCACCTCCCAAGGTAGCCGACGATGAAGTTCTGCTAGACGATTACAACACGCTTTATAATTTTAAATGAAGAACGGCTCTGAATTTATATTAATAATATCTGGCGAAGATTCTGGGGATGCAATTGGCGAAGAAATTGTAAAAACCATTGTGGATCAGGGTTTTGAAGCGATTGGCGCTGGAGGCGCAAAGATGCAGAGCGCGGGCTTGAAAGCCGTGGCGAATTTTGAAACTCTGGCGGTAAATGGATTTTTTGATGTGCTGAAAAAACTGCCAGATCTTTTTTTTATAAAAAGAACTTTGCAAAAAAATCTCAAAGATAAAAACTGCAAAGCCTTGATTTGCATAGACTATCCTGGAATGAATTTGCCTTTAATGAAGTTTGCAAAAAAAATAAACAAGCCCGTTTTTTATATTGCTCCGCCTCAAATTTGGGCGTGGAAAAAAAGCAGGGGAAAACATTTTAAAGATGTGAGCGTTGGCGTGTTTTTTGATTTTGAAAAGGAAATTTACGAAAGCTTTGGGGCAAAAGTATTTTTTGCAAGACATCCATGTTTAAGCGATACTAAAATTTGCGAAGCTTTTAAAGGCAAGGTTTTATTTTTGCCAGGTAGCAGGCTTGGGCAGCTGAAGCGCAATTTAAGCAGATACTTAAGCATAGCAAAAGACGTTGAAAATGCTGTATTTGTGGCTTCTCGCAAAGAACTTTTTGATTTTTTGAATAAGAAACTCGCAGGAAAATTCCCTGTTATTTTGAAGGCTCCAGGTACTTCTTTTGCAGGAGCAAAGGCGGCTTTTTGCACGCCTGGCACCGCAGTTCTGGAAACTTTCATAGCCAATGTCCCAACAACGGCTGTAGCGGTAATAGACCCCTTGACTTATATTATGGGAAAACTGTTTCTAAAAACAAAGTACTTGACTTTGCCAAATATTATTCTTAAAAAAGAAGTTGTAAAGGAATATATTTTTATTTCTATCTAACCCTATAAATCCCCAACCCTCCGCCGCAGGCTCAAAATTTTCTATCTTATCTCTTATGAGCGAAGAGCGCACCATCATTTCTTTTGACTACGCAATAAAGACCATGTTGCGTGACAAAGCCAATTTCTGCGTTCTTGAAGGCTTTCTGAGCGAGCTTCTCAAAAGGAAAGTCACCATCCTTGACATCCTAGAAAGCGAGAGCAACAAAGATAACAAAGACGGCAAAACCAACCGCGTTGATTTGAAAGCGCGGATGGACACAGGCGAGATAGCGATATTTGAGATACAGTACGCAGGGCAGGCAGACTTCTTTGGAAAAGCATTGTACGGCACAAGCAAGGCAATAGTAGAGCAAATCTCCGCAGGCGATGACTACAACATAAAGAAAGTTTATTCCATAAACATAGCCTATTTTGAGCTAGACACCAAGCGTGAATACTTATTCCACGCTGATATGCTCAACTTCAAAGGCATGCATTACGATGAGCAAATCCCGTTCTCTCGTTACGATGCACTAACGCCTCCAACGCCAAAGGAGCCTATACACCCAGAGTACTACTTGATACTCCCAAAAAAATTTGACGAGCAGATACTTAGCAAGTTTGACGAATGGATCTACACCCGCAAGAACTCCGTGGTGAAGAAGGAGTTTAGCGCAGCAGGCTTACAGGAAGCCAGCGAGAAGCTGGACAAATTGAAGATGTCGCCGGAAGAGCTTGCCGCTTACGAGAAGTTTCTTATGGATCGGCAA
>WRMM01000023.1 GCA_009777135.1 Candidatus Fibrimonadales bacterium | reverse complement strand
GCGTTGGGGTCATTTCGGGGCGCAAAGCCAAAGCTCTGTCGCTTTTGTCTGTGAAGTTGTAAAGCTGAGCGACAATTTCGTCGCCGCTTTTTCCTGTGTAAAGCTCCAAATGCTCAAAAGTAGGTCCCTCGTATTCTTCATAGCCAAATTTTAGGGCGGCTTGCCGCCAAATTGAAAAAATATGATTCTGCACCCTCATGTCAACAGGGTAAAAATCTCTAGTCCCTTTCGGAAGCTGAGGCGTTTGTTTCATTTGGAACAATGTAGAAAATATTTTCTACATTCTTTCTATGCAATCTCAAATTTTAGAACTTCAAAAGCAGTTTCAGGGCGAGCTTTCGCAAACGGATTTAAATGATGAAGGAATTGTTGAAAGCCTTCGTTTAAAATATTTAGGCAAAAAAGGCTTGATTACGGATTTGCTGAAAGGGATGGGCGCTCTTGGCGCAGAAGAGAGACCTGCCTTTGGCAAATTGATAAACGATTTAAAGGTAGAGGTCTCCGAGGCTATAGAGCAGGCAAAAGAAAAAGCTGCAATAATTGCAATGGAAAAAAAACTCTCTGTTGGCAAATTGGATATTTCTTTGCCAGGCGAGGGCTGCAAGCACGGAAGCACGCACCCGCTTTACGACATTCGTGAAGAGATTATAGACTTCTTTGCAAATATGGGTTTTCACGTGGATTTGGGCAGAGACATAGAAACGGACTGGTATAATTTTGAGGCATTGAACACGCCCAAAGACCACCCAAGCCGCGACATGCAAGACACATTTTACCTTTCCCAAAACGCAATGCTCCGCACCCACACAAGCGGCACGCAAATTCACTACATGGAAGCTAACAAGCCCCCAATAAGAATGATAGCTCTAGGCCACGTATTCCGCGTTGATGCCGATGCCACCCACGCTCCGATGTTTCAGCAGTGCGAGGGTTTGGTTGTGGACGAAAGCATATCTTTTGCGCAGTTGAAGGGAACGCTTGCCTTGTTTGCCAAAAAATTATTCGGAGAAAATGCGAAAACCAGATTTCGCCCAAGTTTTTTCCCATTCACCGAGCCGAGCGCCGAGCTAGATGTTAGCTGTGTTTTTTGCGAAGGCAAGGGATGCCGCAAGTGCAAGGGCACAGGCTGGATGGAGATAGGTGGCTGTGGTTCTGTTTCCCCTGCAGTTTTTGAGAACGTTGGAATAGACCCAGAGAAATACACAGGTTTTGCTTTTGGTTTTGGACTAGACCGCATAGCTATGCTTCGCCATCATATACCGGAGATTTCGTTGCTGACTTCAAATGACCAGAGGTTTTTGGAGCAGTTTTGAATACTCCAATGCCGTTGGCCCTGGGTATTTTATCAACTCCCCAGCGGAGTTAATCAGTATTACTATATTCATATAATGAAAAAAATTAAAATCATTGCAATAGCAGGTTCACTGAGACGGGATTCCTACAATCGCCAATTGGCAATAGAAGCAGGAAAGATACTCGGAAACCAAGTAGATTTTGAACTGCTGGATTACAGCGATGTTCCGTTGTTGAATCAGGATATTGAGTATCCGGCACCAGATGCCGTCAAGCGAGTTCGCGAGGCCATTCAATCTGCCGACGGAGTTTGGTTTTTTTCTCCAGAGTACAATCATTTTTTTCCTGGTGTTCTGAAAAATCTCATTGATTGGCTGTCTAGACCTATAAGCGACAGCGAACCACAAGTACTTAGAGGCAAACCAGCGGCTGTCAGCGGTATTGCGCTGGGCATGTCTGGAGCGGTAATTGCACAAGACCATCTTGTCTCGCTGATTAGCATTCTCAATATGAAAGTCATGAATCAACCACGCCTTGCTATACCGAACGCCATGCAGCAAACAAATCAGAATGGACAGCTGGCTCTGGCATCCAGTGCCACATTTCTAGAAAAACAGGCACAGGAATTTTTGCTTTTTATTAAGAATAAATGATGCGCTATAATTTTTTCGACTTTTAGCAAAGTTACTCTTGACGAATGAATTAAATTTTTCTATATTTATACGCAATTATGGTAAATACTTTTGCGGATTATATATTTCCTTATTTTCAGCCTATTTTGAGCGCAGATACAGGAAGAATTTACGCATTCGAAGTATTGGGTCGCTATAGCAGTGAAGATGGGCAAGTTCATTCCCTGGGAAGTTTTTTTCAAAACAGTGCCACTACCGATGATGAGGCTCTTAAAGTAGACAGAAAAATCCGGCGATTGGCTATGGAGCAATTTGCGAGAGAGGGTAGAGACGAATTTCTCTTTATCAATATCAAATTGCAATGGATCATTAATTATTCAAGACAATTAGAGAGCATTCCAACTTTGGCTTGGGCACAGGAGCTTAATATTGCACCGGAAAAATTGGTTATTGAAATCACCGAAGATGAATTCAATAAAGAAAGTGAATCTTACCTTAAAGTTTTAAATTATTACAAGAAAAATGGCTGCAGAATAGCCATTGATGATTATGGCAAAGGCGCCAGTAATCTTGACAGGCTGGCACTGATCCGGCCTGATATTATGAAAATTGATATGGATTATATCCATCAGGCAGAAAATTCACTGCACCATTATGCGTATCTTAAATCAATAGCCATCTTTGCCGACAGTGTAGGTATAGAAGTACTTTATGAAGGCATAGAAACCCAAAAACAATTGGAAATATGCATGAATTCCCAAGGCAAATACTATCAAGGATTCCTGCTTTCCCAGCCAGGGCCGTCTATTGCTGATGCCAAGGCAAACCATAAGCTTTTTTTTGAAACTTCTGATAATTACATCAAGTCTTTAAAAAATAATCTTGTTCATGTTAATCATTTGCGATATACTTTCGAAGCAATAATTGAAAAATACATTTCAGAACATTCTCTCAATGAAATCTCCGATGTTGACAATTATTTTGAATCTCTTATCCAAGCACTGCCAAAAACCGTAAAAAGAATTTATCTTTGCAATCGCCAAGGCAATCAAATATCATTTAATTTTGAAAAAGCGGGAGAAGAGATTAAAATTTTTGATTTTCGCAATAGAAATTTGGCATGGCGCAGTTTTTTTCAAAAGGCTCTGGCCATGTATGAAGCAGGAAAAAAGAGTTGCATAACTGATGCCTATCGTGATGCGTACAGCAAAGAGCTAGTTCTTACTTTTTCTTATCTTCATTTTCTTGATTGCTTTTTATTCATTGATATTCAAAATTGAAAGTAAATAAACGCCTGCAAATCTGCGGTTACAAACTGGTAAATTATGAAAACAGATATTACTATAAACGCAATCATTGCCAGCAGAGGCATTTTTGCAAATATCAAGCGGTAGCGACGCTTGAATTTTTCGGGCAGCCAATGAATTGCCAGCCCTAGAACAATCAGCAAAAATACATTGCGGTATTCATAAACTATGCTGCCAATCTGCGAAAAATCCCATGAGCTTCCAATTCTATTTACCATATTATTGGCTGTATCCCAAGCGGTTTGATTCGCTTCTGCAGGGTCTAAATTTGAACCCGAGCGGAAAAACAAACGAGTAAAGGAAATAAAAACGAAGGTCTGCAAAACAGCCCATGCAGTTGCAATAGAATTGAAAATTGAAAATTGAAAATTTTTCAGATAAACATTGCAAAACATTTTAATGGTATTTCCTGCCAAAAGAATGGACAGCCAAATAGCTGCTATATTCAGAACAGGCAGATAAAATATCTTATTCATTGAAACTGCTAAAGCTGTAATCGCTAAAAGAATGGATATGCGCAACGGCCAGCCCCATTTTCCCCAAAATTTATAAAGCACAATGCCAATTCCATTCAACCCGCCCCAAATCACAAAATTCCAGCTTGCGCCATGCCACAAACCGCCTATAAGCATTGTGTTCATTAGGTTCAGATTAGCGCTGCTGGTTTTATATACAACTATGCTTATTGCCGCCAAAAATATTAAACCAACCCAAACGCTTCCCGAAAGTATGCCTACAATAATGCAAAAGCTTATTATTACCGAATAAGTGGCAAATGTGGCGTTTCTGCTGCCGCCCAACGGAATGTACAAATAATCTTTAAGCCACCTAGACAGAGAAATGTGCCAGCGTTTCCAAAATTCGCCAGGATTGGTTGCCTTATATGGCGAATTGAAGTTTTTAGGCAAATAGAAACCCATCAGCATTGCCACGCCAATCGCAATATCGGTATAGCCAGAAAAATCGGCATAGACTTGCAGAGAATAGCCGAACAGAGCTGCCAAATTCTCAAACCCCGAAAACATTATTGGATTCTCAAATATTCTATCCACAAAATTGACGGCAATATAGTCGCTCAAAATAATCTTTTTGGCTAAACCGTTCAATATCCAAAAAATCGCTATGCCAAATTGTTTTCTTCCTAAAAAATAAGGTTTGTAGATTTGAGGAATAAATTCATGAGCGCGGACAATCGGTCCTGCCACCAGTCCCGGAAAAAATGTAACATAAAAAGCAAAATTCCAAATTTCTTTCACAGGCTCAACCCGTTTCCTGAATACATCAATTATATAACTGATATTCTGAAAAGTAAAAAAAGATATTCCAACAGGCAATAGAATTACAGAAACATCAAAACGCTGCTTTCCTTCAAGCACATTCCCAACCCATGCGAAAGCATCGAAAACATGCAGATTCAACCCGAACAGCTGATTGAGCACGTCTGTAACAAAATACGCATATTTAAAATAGCAGAGAAAAAACAGATTGACCGCCAAGGCAACTAATAAATGCGCTCTTCGTCGCTGTTCCGTGCCTGCATGAGCAATAAGCTTAGCCTGAAAAAAATTGAAAAAAGTTGTGAAGAATAAAATTAATACAAATAGCCCGCTTGTTTTGTAATAAAAAAACAGACTTGCAAAACAGAGAAAAGCGTTGCGCCATGCAACTTTTTTTTGCAGCAAAACCAATACCGCAAATACAGCCGCAAAGAAAATCCAAAAATAAATTTGAGTAAACAATAGCGGAGCGTCTGAGTTGAATGTAAACAAATTTTTCATTTCTCTTTATAATATCCTATAAAAGCATTGTAAAACATATCGCCAATCAGCAGATAGCCTTCTCTAGTGAAGTGCATTTTATCAACTTTAGCCAATTCGGCTTCTTCCCATTGCTGCATGGAACTTAATCCGCCCATCAGCGAAAAAAAATCCCAAACGCCAGCCTTGTGTTCTTTAGCCAACTGATAAAATGCTCTTTTGGCAACTTCGCCATTGGGATTGACTCTGTAATTATTCCGCGAGATTCTCTTAAACGAGTCATTGTTGGTAATAAAAATAAATGCGCAGTCTGGATTCACGCGTTTAATTTTTTTAATCAACGCATTGTAATTTGAGCGAAATGCCCTTTCTGTAAAATTGTTCGCAGCGGCATCGTTAATTCCAATGCCAAAAATTATCAAATCGGGTTTTAATAAATGGAGTTCTTCTTCAAAATATTCGCTCCCTAAATAAGAAGGAACCGATGCGCCATTTACGCCAATAGCATGATAAACAATTCCCGGCGTTTCTTTTTCTGGAATAAAACCAGTAATAACAAAAGTGCTAGGAATCGTATCTTTTTGAATGAAGCCAACGCTGAACGAATCGCTCGGTTCAGGGAAATCGTAAAGGTAAGTTTTTGTGTCTGCATCAAAATACCCTTTAATGGTATCGTTGTTATGGTAAACTACTGGCACAACGTTATCACTGCCATCTTCCACATAACCCAGCAAACGAAGCCGCGTAAATTCCCAGCGACGATTTCCGTCTGGATTGAGAAAAACATTGACCAGCGCTGATGAGTCTTGGGTAAAAACGGATCTCCCTGTCATTCCAAGTGGCGTTGTTCTGTCTTTCTTAACATTTCGAACTGCATCCCATTCACCGGAAGAAGTTACCTTGTAGCTGGAAGGATTATTGGTTTTAGCAACGGAAAACGGAAATATCACTCCGCGCGGCGTTTTTAAATCTCCGTTCAGCATATCAAGATTTTGCCGCACTCTGTGCGAAAACGTGCCCGCCTGAACGTGAGAACCGCCAATGTGCAAAATATTAATTGTTCCCTCTCCGGTTTCCAGCAATGTATCTATTTTTTGAAAAAACCGATTTAAAAGCGAAGAATCTTTTCCCGGAACCTGAATTGTGTTAAGGTTGTAATCAATAAATTCAAATTCTGAAATATCAACGGGATGGATATCCGCTTTTGTTCTTTGCTCTGCCTGCAATGGAAGGCAGAAAATAATTAATCCGATTATTATATTTTTTCGCATGTCTAATTATCCTTATTTGCTGTAAAATG
Source organism: Candidatus Fibrimonadales bacterium (assembly GCA_009777135.1). GTDB lineage: Bacteria > Fibrobacterota > Fibrobacteria > Fibrobacterales > Fibrobacteraceae > Fibrimonas. Next base: position 8,049 of record WRMM01000023.1, on the reverse strand, counting down.
GTAGTAATCATAGTACACCATTAGCGTTTCATAAAACATAGCGGCAATTCTTTCAACTCCTTTTGTCGAAAAATGCACATAATCCGATGCTGCCAATGCCGGCGAATGGCGAACCCATTTTATCATGGAATCCTTTCCGCCCATTACCTCGTACATGTCCCAAAAAGCTGCGCCATTTTGCATTGCGGTTTCTCTCATCGCTTCAATTAAAGGCTCCAAAAACGGATAGGTAGTAAGCTTCCCCTTAACTCTGGTGGACATATCCGAAGGACCTATCAGCATAATTTTTGCTTCTGGGTAAATATCCTTAAAATAGGCAATCTGCATTGCTAAGCTATTGCAATAGTTCTCAATGGACTTTTGGCTAGAAATAACAGGCACCGAATTTCCGCCAAATTGCAATATAATCAAGCGCGCATTCAAATGCTGGAGCATGGAAGCCATCACATTTTTATCCAATGAGCTGAAAAAAATTCCCGAGCTGCCGCGAAAAGGAATATTATCAACCGCCACTCCAGAAGTTCCATCTGCGGCAACTCCGTATATCTCGCCCAACCCCGAAGTGTATAGCGAAAAATTGCTTGCAGGCGCAGGTAAATTCCATGTATAAACCTTTACCAAAGATGAGTCGCTAATGGCAGCTCTCTCAATTGTTTGCCTTTGAACCGCCAATCGCGCTGAGAAATTTTTATCACGTCCCACGAATAGTCTAACGGTTTGAATTTGTTTTGCATTTTCATAAGCTTTTCTCCGCATGCCCACAGAGATAAAACTTTGGCCGCTAACCGCGCTGAATTGCCCCATCACGCCATATCTAGTATGCGAAGCCGGAATTCGATACACGCCTTCAATAGAATATCGTTTGATATTTTCCGATGCTGATTGATTTATAGAAAAGGATGGCATTGGCTGAGCCGACAATAAACCAGGACCAGCTCCGCCAAATTTTTCTTGCAAATGCTGGCGGATATAGTCAGTCATTCTATCGGCTTCTATCTGGGAATCGCCATAATGAAGGATTCTGACAGTTTCTCCTCGTTCTTGGCAACTGTCCAGCTCCGCAAAAAAATCATTAAAAAAATTCCAGTCATTGCCGGGCAAAGCAATTCGCATGGGGCTTTCTTCAAAAAAAGCGATATAATGAGAAAGCGAGTCGGTATAGAGAGAGTCTCGGTATAGTTGCAAGCGAAGTTCTTCTTCAATTGCTTTTAAATGCTCAAGCGATGATTTCGGATTGGTTTTGCTGCCAGCTATTACATCTTCAATATCCGGAAAATACAGTTTTCGCATTCCTATATCAATGCCGTCTTTCGGAAACATTACGCTGATAAAGCCCAAAATAAGCAATACAGAAACAATAAATATCAATAAATTATGGGGCTTCATATTTATAAATTAATTCCTCATATATTAGCAGCTAACGGTAACAGCACCATATCGCCCTCTGCAAAAGAGGCAATATCTAAACCGGGATTTAACTGCCTTATCATTGATTCGGAAACGTGTTTGGGGATTCTTCTTGATTGCGCTCCATAAATTCTAAGAAGCAAATCATCTAAGCTTTCGCCAGCCCTTGCGTTGTATTTTCTTCCGTATTCTCTATTGTTTGGGTTTTCTGAAAGTTTATGCAAAGCGAGAAAAAAACGTTCCGAAAAAGATTCTGTGCTTTGATTTTCTTCGCTTGCTCTCGGAGCGGCTTGCCTCTGCGATTTTTTTGCAGGAACATCAGCGGCTTTTCCGTGCCGTTTTACATCGCTGCGCATGCTCATAGTTATTTCCGCTTTTTGCCTTTCATGGTATCTAACTGATTCATTTGCAAAAAACCGGTCCAGAGTATCTATATAAGCGCTATCGGGCCATTTTTTCAAAGCATATTTCTCCCCCGCCTTCATACGAAATCCCTCCCGCTCGTAGTCTGAGCAAGACGTTAGAAGCAATGCGACTATTAAAAGCAGTGAAGAGTTGAGAGTTGAGAGTTGAGAGTTATTAAATCCTATATTTACGGCAAAGTTATAAGACTTTTCCGCCATAATTTCTTTATTTTCACTCTCAACTCTCAACTCTCAACTCTCAACTAAACATAAATTTTGCATTCAAATCACTCCGTTCCACGCTTCAAACACCTGTTCCTTTGTTGGTTCTGCGGTTTTTTCTACTTCGCCTATTTTTAGCGGCAAAATGTAAAAACGTGTTTTTTTATCGGTTTTTTTGTCTGAGCCCATGGCGTCCCACAAGGCTTTGAGGGGTGGATTAATTTTGCATTCTTTTAAGGTTTTGGGAATGCGGAATTTGTTCAAAAGCTCGTTTTGCCTTTGCTCTTCTTCTTTGCTCCATCGCCCTGTTATTGCAGACAGCCTGCCCGCAACTCTCATTCCCAAGCCCACCGCAATGCCATGCGAAAGTTTGCTGAAATTCGTCGCTTTTTCTATGGCATGTCCAAATGTATGGCCATAATTCAAAATCGCTCTGAGACCAAGCTCGCGCTCGTCTATGCCAACAACCTCGGCTTTTATTTCGCATGAGCGCTTTACCGCAAACTTCAAAGCTTCCGCATTTTTCGCTAAAATTGCGCTTACGTTTTTTTCCAGCCATTCAAAGAAATCATAATCGTATATAATTCCGTATTTCACAATCTCGGCAAGCCCAGCGTAAAATTCTTCCTTAGGCAGGGTTTTCAAAACGGATAAATCGCACATCACAGCTTCTGGCTGATAAAATGCGCCAATCATGTTTTTGCCTTCTTCGTGGTTAATAGCAACTTTGCCGCCAACGCTGCTGTCCACCATTGCCAAAAGAGATGTTGGCATTTGAACAAAAGAAATTCCTCTTTGATAGGTTGCCGCTGCAAAACCCGCCATATCTCCAACTACCCCGCCGCTGAACTGCAAAAGACAGCTCTTGCGGCCATAGCGTTTTTTCAGCATAAAAGTCCAAAGGCTGTTCAGCTTTTCCAAATTCTTGCTTCTTTCGCCGGTAGGGAAAATAAAACTCTTGCTATTGCCAGCTTTTTGGCAAACCATGTTAAAATTCTTTTTCTGCTTTTTTGCTATGGTAGAATCCGTGCAAACAAGCATTTCGCACTTGGGCAAAATTCTAAGCGCTTTTAGCAAGGTATTCGCATGTTTCAAAATTCCACGGCCTATAAAAATAGGATACGAGCAGCCTTGCTCCAAATTAACCCGAACGGCCAAATGTTCCCATAATTTCAAAGCATCCAGAATTTGCGGGAGAACACGCGTTTCTGGAGGTTCTTCGTTGCTATCAATGCTAAAATCAGCCAAAGCGTAGAATTTTTCACGCTCGGCAAGCATGGTTTTAATTTTTTCCAGCCTTTCTTCCGGCTCTAACCCTGCCATCAAAGGGCGGTTATCGTTTCGCCCAATACGCTCGCACAAAATTTCAGGCTCGGCTCTCATGCAAATCAAAATGCCAGAATTTTTAACTGCCTGTGCATTTTCGCTTTTGGTAATGGCTCCGCCGCCAAGAGAAACAACCATATTTTCTTTCTGTGAAATTTCCCTTATTGTTTCTTTTTCCAATTCCCTGAACTTAGCCTCGCCTTCTTGCTCAAAAATTTCTGCTATGCTTTTGCCTGCGCGCTCAACTATAAGGGCATCGCTATCCACGTAATTCAACTTTAGGCGTTCGGCAAGCAACTTGCCAATGCGGGTTTTTCCGCTTGCCATAAAGCCAGTGAAGTAGATATTTTTATACACCTAAAACCTCAAAAACAATTTTTGGATTAGGATTTGAATCTGGAAACCATAGCTTGAAACTCTCCAAACCTTGATAAATCAGCATTCCTATTCCGCTCAAAGTTTTGCAGCCTGCCTCTTTCGCTTCTCTTAAAAGCCTGGTTTCAAGCGGATTATATACAATATCAAAAACCGCCATATTGCTTGTTAAAACGGATTTGCCAACAGGGCTTTCATTTTCATTCGGGTGCATTCCAAGCGGAGTTGCATTGCAAAGCAAATCTATGCCATCTTTATGCTTTTCTACCTCGCTAAAATCATGCAAACTCAAATTTTTGAGCTGCAAGTTCCAATTTTCGGGTTCTATGGTGAAAATTTTGAGGCTCGCAGCCCCAGCATCTTCCAAAAAAGCATAAGCCAAGGCTTTTGCTGCGCCACCGCTGCCAAGCAAAGCTATATTTTTGCCTTTAATGTCTATTCCGGCTGTTTCCAAGGCTCGCAATGCGCCCAAACCGTCTGTGCTGGTTCCGCAGAGCTTTCCCTGCTCCCAGTAAAGCGTATTTACGCTGTTTGTAGCCTTAGATACTGGCGAAACATAGTCCAAAAGAGGTATTGCCAGCTCCTTAAAAGGAATGGTAACATTCGCTCCCGCAAAACCCATAGCCCTGAAACCCGCAATTGCCTCGGCAAAGCTGTGTTTTTCCGCAGGTAAAGGCAAATAAACCGCATTTATTCCGCAATCTTTCAATACCGCATTATGAATAGCTGGAGATTTGGTATGCTCAATAGGGCATCCAAACACCCCCAGGATTTTAGTTTTCCCGTCAATCATTTAGGAAAATGTAGAAAAATTGGCAAGTGTTTTTTATCGCTTTTTTTTGCGTTTTATCTGTATTTTTTACATTTTCTTTACAAAAATTTGACAAAACTGTAATTTTTTTTCTAATTTTTTATAGCGTAAAACCAAAAAAAGGAGTTTTCTATGAAAAAAATTCTAGCAGCAGCACTAGCTTGCGCAGTATCAAGTTTCGCAACTTGGGATTATTTCCCCATACAAGATGCCGGGAAAGGCGAAGCCAGGCTCGGCGTTAATTTTGATATGCCAGCTGAAAAATTTAAAGCTTTAAGCATTGATGCAGATGTACGTTTCAGTGTAATTGAAGGCTTGGAAGCAGCCGCATTTTTCAATATTCCATTGGCTGCATGGGAGGATGGAGATAGCGTAGACGATGTAACAGGCTTGCAGCAACCTGTTCTTGGCGTACGTTACTTGTTGCCTATGGGTCTTGGAGTTTTCGCGGATTTAACTCTTCCATTTTCAGTAGGAGACCATTATGGCGATGATTTGGATTTGGATGCAGGCGTTCAATTTTCCACGGAATTAGGCAGTGAATTGTCTATAGGATCCGAAGTAGGCATACGCAACTTGATAACCGATGGTCCTATGGATTTAGCAATTGGCGTTGAAGGCCGTTATTCCCTAGGGTCAATTAGTCCCTGGTTTGGCGCTGAATTCTTAATTGGAGTAGGAGACGATGCGGCTGATTTAGGCATTAATCCTTTCTTAGGCTTAACTTTTGATATAAGCGAAACGCTTGATGCTAATGTGGGCGCAACTTTTGGACTTGGCGACCGCTACGGTGATACGCCTATCTGGATAAACGCAAACGTTGTTCTTGGTTTCTAATTCTTAAACTTAATTAAATTTAGCGCCCTTTCCAAAGGGCGTTTTCTATATTCATTCGCAATGAAAAGCAGCAAAAATGTGCTAGTAGTTGATGATGAGCCTAATATACGGGAGGTGGTGGCAGCGCTTTTCAAAAGCAAGGGTTTTAATGTGTTTTCCGCTGAGGATGGGGCAAAAGCATTGGAAATATTCAATGCGGAGAATATAGCCCTTGTTATTTTGGATTTGATGATGCCAGGCGTGCCTGGCGAGGAAGTGTGCCAAACGCTCCGCAAAAAATCTAGGGTACCGATTATTATGCTCACTGCAAAAGTTGAAGAACATGAAATAGTTTCAGGGCTTGAGCTAGGCGCAGACGATTACGTTACAAAGCCATTCAGCTTAAAAGAACTTTATGCGCGCGCAGAAGCCGTGCTTCGCCGAACGCAAAGCGAGCTTCAGCCGCTCACAGCAAAAAATTCATGGCGAAACGGAGATTTGACAATTGATTTTGAGAAAAACGAGGTTCTGAAACGCGGCACTGCAGTATCGCTCACGCGCAACGAACATAAAATACTATCAACGCTTGTAAAATACCCAGGAAGGGTATTCTCGCGCGATGCTCTCATTGAAAATGCTTTGGGCGATGAATTTGACAGCTACGACAGAGCGATTGACAGCCATATTAAAAATCTTAGGAAAAAAATTGAAGACGATAGCAAAAATCCAATCTACGTGCAGACGGTTTACGGTTTGGGATATAAATTTGGAGTTGAATAAAAATGAGAAGCCTAAGAACGCGCATATCGCTGTCAATATTGCTAACGCTGCTGATTTCCATTGCGCTAATCGGTTTGCTTTCCAATGTGTTTATAAATCGGGAATTTGCCAAGTACATAATTGAACAAGAGAGAATGAAAAGCGAAAATATTGTCAGCGATTTAAGCAGGCGCGATTGGAGCCAAGATTTTTTGCACACTATAGGTATGCATTCGCTGCACGATGGGCATGTTTTAAAAATTTTTGACTCTAATGGAGAAGTAGCATGGGATGCGGAAGACCATAATTGCTGGCATGTTATGGAAGAAATTGCCACCCATAAAAAACATTGGAGCACAAAGAAAAACGAAAGCCTTGTTACGCAAAGCTATGATATTATGCGAGACGGGCATAAGCTAGGCTCAGTTTCCATTACCTGCCACGATTCGCACTTTTTGAGCAAAAGCGATTTTTCATTTATTCGCGCCTTGAACATAATTTTGTTTGCCATTGGCATTTTGGCAGGCATATTTTCCATCGCAGTAGGATATATTTTGGCAAGAAGAATTTCGCAGCCGGTGATAGAAACGGCAAATGCCGTAAAGCAAATTGAGCAGGGCAATTACGATGTGTGCCTTGCGCATGTTAACACACGAGAGCTGAACGACCTTGCAATGACTATAAGCCGTTTGGCAAAAGCGTTGAGCCAGCAGGAAAATTGGAGGAAACTGGTAACTTCAAACGTTGCGCACGATTTGCGAACGCCGCTTACGATTATCGGTTTGCATTTGGAGGCTATGAGCGATGGGATGTGGGAAGCCACGCCAGAGCGCTTAAAAAATTGCCATAGCGAAGTGCTTAGATTTGGAAAGCTGGTTGCCGATTTGGAAAGGAAATTGCTTGACCGCCCGGCTCTGAATGCGCTGCCCTGTCCGCAACGGCAAAATGAGCATGAAACCACTTGTTGATTGTTCTAAAAATTTCTACATTAGCAATCTTATGCTCAATCAAAGAACATATTATCCCATGGCAAGCTGCAACACGCCTTCCGGCAACGCAACGGCGTTACGTAGGTATGTACGAGAGTGGGAGTATAATAAGGTTGGGAATATATAAATGAATTACAATATGCAGCATTTTTGGGAAACATTTAGGGCAAACGAAGAAACGCCGGAATCTTTAAGAATAAAAAGACAAATAATACTTACCGCAACAATACCAGCAAATATAGGCACTATAATTCTTTCTGTAATGAATGTTTTTACATCAACCGTTGCTGTATTGTTAAGCACTATATTTCTATCCATTGGTCTTTTAATTATCAATATTATGGTTTTGAAAAATGCCCCAATTAAGTATGTGGCATTAAGTTTTTGTATTGTTGTTTGTCCGGTATTTTCATATTATGTTATTGCCGGCGGAGAAAATGGCTTTGGCATTAATTGGATTCTATTGATTCCTCTCAGCATATTTATGTTGTTCGGGTTAAAAGTAGGTTTAATTATCAGCGTTTATTTTTTGGCGCTTATTTGTATATGTTTTTACGGCCCAGCAAAAACATTGCTTCTGTATGAATATTCAGATGCGGTAATACAACGTTTTCCCATACTGTATTTCCTTTCTTTTACATTTTCTTTTATTGTAAATTTTCAAATAAAATCGCTTAGAATAGGTCAGTTAAAACATAATAAGGAATTGGTATTGATAGCAAACAAACTGGAAGACGAACGAAACCATTATTTTGACAAAAGCACTATTGATGAATTAACCCAGCTTAAGAACCGCAGGGATTTTATGGATACTTTTAAAAGATACTTGTCAAACTACCGCCAATCGGACAATTTTCTGTGTATTGCTATTATGGATATAGATTTCTTTAAAAAGTATAACGATCATTACGGTCATCTTGCAGGCGATGAGTGTCTCCAA
>WRMM01000022.1 GCA_009777135.1 Candidatus Fibrimonadales bacterium | reverse complement strand
AATTTGAGTGTTAAAAACAAATTTTAAATCTTCATTACGGCGAGTATATCCGCCTGCGCCAATATGAAAAGCATCTGGCACAAGAATTTCTGGCCCAAGCGTGTAGCGGTAATCATACATAGGATCAAGGGCGTGCGAGACGGAGAACGCAAATACCAACGCTATTAATTGATAATTAAAAATTGAAAATTGAGAATATTTCATATCTATGACCTTTAATTTAGATTTTTTTAAAGAAATATTTTGATTTTTTCTCTAAATTCTGCTGGAATCGCTCTGCTCACAGCTTCAAAAACATGTTTTTTTGAATATTTCATGGAAAAATGCGTTAAAATTATGGTTTCGCAGGGCATTGAGCTGCCGATTTTTTTTAGAATCTGCACCAAGTGGTTTATGTGCGTATGGCCTTTTTTGCGCGCCATGCTAAACTCGTCTTCGTCTAAAAACGTGCACTCGCAAACCACCGCCGGAGAATTCCAAATATGCCGCTCCTCCCATAGAGACTCGCCAAGGCAATCACCCATAAAAGACACAACGGGTTCTCGGACATCATCCGTAATTTCAACGCCGGATTTTTTCATGGATATAATTTCTTCCCTTGAACACTCCGCATATTCTTTTTTCAGCTTTTTCTTCTTGTAAAAAAGCGTGTAGCCAAACGAAGAAATTGAATGTTTCACATTAAACGGATACACTTCCAAATCTTTGCGGTATTCAAGGCTAAAACGCTCGCTCGCCTTAACGCATTCAAGGCGCGGCAAATCAAAACGCTCTTCAGAAACGCCTTCAAACAGGGTTTCTGCTTTAATCAAATCAACAGCCAAATCATAAACCGGCTCAGGAATGTAATACACAGCCTGAATAGGATTTTGCATCATGCGGCGCAGCGAATTGTGACGCATCAAACATCGGCTATGGTCGCCATGGGAATGAGTCAAAAGAACGTGGTTCAAGCTTAAAGCGCTCATTGGGCATTCGCCCATGTCCACGCACAAATCAAGTTCTGGAATTTGAAAATAAGTTGTTAAGCCAGAGATGGAAAAGCCTTGCATGTTCCATCTTTTCTGCTCAATCTTTACCTGTCTAAGAGCGTTATGGCTGCTGTATTGCTTATCTGGCTCGGTGTCTTTCATAGCTCTTGCGGAAACTGTTCGCTGTTATGGGAACTTCATCCCTGTTTCTGGAAAATACCTCAAACGGAACAGGATTTGCAACTTCCCAAACCCCATTTAAAATTTCGTCTTCAAGCTGCCCTGAAGCCCACCCGCTGTAGCCAAAAAACATGCGAGCATTGCTATTTTCCGGTTTTATAAGCTTAGATACCGGAAGTTCCATATCCAAAGGTATCCTTGATACAAAAACTCCGTTTGAAATCTCAAAAGCACCATTGAAAACAGAGGTTCCGGCTTCTAAAATGCAAACTGAAAGTTTTTGAAACGGGTCTGTGCTTTGAACCGGACCGCCAAAAAAGAATGTGTGCAAATATCGGGGCGCGTTAACTAATTTGACATTTCTTTTAAAAACCTCATCCAGCGGCATGTGAACGCGATTATTTATCACCAAGCCCCAGGAGCCAGCTCTTTGTGAGCACTCCACCATAAAAATCACGCAATCTTGAAAATAGCTACCCTTGAGAGCTGGCGTTGCCAGCAAAAAATCTCCTGGTATTACTATCTCGCTTATCACGTTTTGTTCTCTATTTTAATGAGTTATGCTAATCTCTATTCTGCGATTCTGGGCTTTACCCTGCTCGGTTCTGTTGTCTGCGCGAGGGCGAGAATACCCATAGCCTACGGCTGTTATTCTGCTTGAAGCAATGCCCTTTTGAACAAGGTAATTGCGAACGGCATCTGCGCGCGCCTGCGATAATTTGTCGTTGTATTCCAAACCGCCCACATTGTCGGTGTGGCCAGAAATCTCAACGCGCACTGTATCGTATTTTTGCAAACCCTTAACAGTTGCTTCCAAAATTTTGAAAGAAGCTTGCAAAAGCTCAGACTTTCCGGTCGCAAAATTCACGCCTTTCAAGTCAAAACGGTCATCATCGTAATGGATTTCTATGGTGCCATAGCCATCAACCGGAACATGCCACGAATTGCCAAAGCCGCAGTCAAATTCGCCGGTTATGCCATCGCACCAAATTGTGTAGGTATCGCCGCCAGAGATATTAACTCGGGCAATTCCTTGGGAATTGGTGGTAGCTTCAAAAGCAGAGCCTTTTTTGCCCCTTACTATAATTGTTTTATGTTTTTGTGGATATTGCTGGTTATAATCCATAGCAATCACAGTAAGCTCTGCCGAAAACGCGACAGATGCGCAAATAACGAGAAAAATAATAAATCGGTTCATGAATTTTAATATAGAAAATGCTTTTTTCTACATTAGCCTCGTATGCCAAAACGCAACGATATTCGTAAAATTCTTTTAATAGGCTCCGGGCCTATAATCATTGGTCAAGCATGTGAATTTGACTACTCAGGGGTGCAAGCCTGCAAATCATTGAAAGCAGAGGGCTATGAGCTGGTGCTGGTAAATTCCAATCCGGCTACCATCATGACAGACCCTGATTTTGCAGACAGAACCTACATAGAACCTCTAACCAAAGCCGCCTTAACGGAAATTATCCGCCGAGAACGCCCAGACTCCCTGCTCCCAACGCTAGGCGGGCAAACTGCCCTGAACCTAGCTATGGAACTTGCCGATTCTGGAGTGCTGGAATACTACGGCGTAGAAATGCTGGGCGCCAAGCCAGAGGTAATCCGCAAAGCAGAAGACCGAGGATTGTTCAAAGAAGCCATGAAATCCATAGGGCTAGAAATGCCCAGAAGCGAAACCGCCCACTCCTACGAAGAAGCCTGCCGCATAAAAGAAAGCTTAGGCACATGGCCTATCGTTATACGCCCTGGCTTCACGCTTGGCGGCACTGGCGGCGGCATTGCCCGCAACGAAGAGGAATTCAAAACAATCTGCGAAAGAGGCTTGTACTACTCACCCACCAAAGAATTGCTCATTGAAGAATCCATTGAAGGCTGGAAGGAATACGAGCTTGAGCTAATGCGAGACTCAAATGATAAATGCATTGTAATCTGCACCATTGAAAACATAGATCCAATGGGAATCCACACAGGAGACTCCATTACCGTGGCTCCAGCCCTCACGTTCACAGAATCCGAAAACCAAAAGCTCCGCGATGCAGGCGTTGCGATTATGCGAGAAATCGGAGTTAGCGGCGGAGGCTCCAACGTGCAGTTTGCAATCAATCCAGATGATGGCCGCATAGTTGTAATAGAAATGAACCCAAGAGTTTCAAGGTCTTCTGCCTTGGCATCAAAGGCAACTGGCTATCCCATAGCCAAAATAGCCTCAAAATTGGCAGTTGGCTACACCCTTGACGAAATAACAAACGACATTACAAAGCAAACAAAAGCCAGCGTAGAGCCGTCAATAGATTATATTGCTACCAAAATTCCGCGCTTTGCCTTTGAAAAATTCACAGGCGCAAGCGATAAGCTGGGAACCCAGATGAAATCCGTTGGCGAAGCCATGGCAATAGGGCGCAACTTCAAGCAATCCTTTCAAAAAGCGCTTCGTTCGCTGGAAACTGGGAACGGAGGCTTTGGCGCAGATGGCAAAGATTATCTTTTCAAAGATTTAAGCGACAAAGAATTGGAAAAAGAAATCAGCACGGGCAGCGCAAGCAGAATTCTCATGGTGCGCGAAGCCATTGCCCGCAAATGGAGCGAAGACAAACTTTATTCCATCACAAAAATAGACCGCTGGTTTTTGCGGCAGTTCGCAGAACTTGTGGAATATGAAAACGAAATTCGCTCCGCAAAAAATCTAGAGGGCTTGGCAAAAGACCCCTTGCTTTTTGAACAGGCAAAGGAATACGGCTTTTCTGACAGGCAAATAGCAAACATACTTGGCGAAAAAGAAGAAGAAGTTCGCAATAAAAGAAAATCCATTCATTTAAGACCCAAGTACCATATAGTTGATACCTGCGCCGCAGAATTCAAAGCCTACACCCCTTACCTTTACTCAAGCTATTCAAGCGGAGCATCCGTTGCTATTCCAGAAGGCATAGATTCTGGCGAAAAAAAGAAAAAAATCCTAATTCTGGGCGGCGGACCAAACCGCATAGGCCAAGGAATAGAATTTGACTATTGCTGCGTTCATGCCTCTTTTGCCTTGAGAAAAGCAGGCTTTGAAACAATAATGCTAAACTCAAACCCAGAAACAGTTTCCACAGATTACGATACTTCCGATAAACTCTATTTTGAACCATTGACTTTGGAAGATGTTTTGGAAGTTTACGAGCGCGAAGAATGTTTTGGCGCAATAGTTCAGTTTGGCGGGCAAACTCCGCTGAACCTTGCAGAAGGCTTAAAGGCTAACGGCGTCAATATAATAGGCACTTCAACCGATTCCATCAGCATAGCGGAAGACAGAGAGCTATTCTCAAAAATGCTTAAAAAACTTGGCATTTCGCAACCTCCAAACGGAATAGCAAAAACCACCGAAGAAGCAGAAAAAATTGCAGACCAAATCGGCTTTCCAATTCTCATGCGCCCGTCATTTGTTTTGGGCGGCAGAGCAATGGTTATAGTCTATGACAAAACCGGTTTAAAGGAATACATGGCAAAAGCCATGGAAGTTTCCGAGGGCAGGCCTATTTTGATAGACAGCTTTTTGGAAAATGCCACGGAAGTGGATGTTGACTGCATTTCAGACGGCGAAACCCAGATAATTAGCGGAATAATGGAGCACGTGGAACTTGCCGGCGTTCATTCCGGCGACAGCGCTTGCATACTTCCTCCAACAACATTGCCAAAGCATGTTCAAGATACCATAAGAAAACATACCAAAGCAATGGCAAAAGAACTGAATGTATGCGGTTTAATGAATGTTCAATACGCCGTTCAAAATGATACAGTTTACGTTTTGGAAGTAAATCCAAGAGCCTCAAGAACTGTTCCTTTTGTAAGCAAAGCGATAGGCATTCCGCTTGCAAAAATAGCTTCTCTTTGCATGGCAGGCAAAACATTGAAAGAAATTGGCTTTACCGAAGAATTCATTCCTTCGCATTTTTCCGTTAAAGAAGCGGTATTCCCATTTTCGCGTTTCCCAGGCGTGGATATAATTCTAAGCCCAGAAATGAAATCCACAGGCGAGGTTATGGGCATAGATCGCAGAGCGAGCATGTCATATTTAAAAAGCCAGATTGCCGCAGGAAACAAACTTCCAGAAACAGGAAACATATTCCTGAGCCTTCGCGCAGAAGATCGCCAGAGCGCAATTCCATATACCAAAAGGCTGGTTGAACTTGGCTTTACCCTTTATTGCACAAGGGGAACAAGCACCATGCTAAGGAACAACGGAATTCCTTCAAATGCTATATTCAAGGTTGCAGACGGCCGCCCCAACGCCATTGATTTAATTGAAGACGGCGATTTGGCGTGGATTGTGAACACTCCTAGCAAAGGCGAAAAGCCCGCAAGCGATGAAATGAAAATCCGCACCAACTGCCTGATGCACGGCATTCCCATCACCACCACTTTGCATGGTTTGCAGCGCGCTGTTGAGGGCTTGAGAGCCATAAAAAAATTGCAGGTTACGGATGTGTGCAGTTTGCAAGAATATTCAAGGTACAGCCCAAAGTATAACGTCTAGCTTACTGCTTTTTGGCTGCACTCCCCTGCCCAATGTTTTGCCGCGCTCAGCGCGCCTAGACGAATGGCTGCACAGAGGCTTTAACGCAGATATGAGCTGGATGGCAAAAAACGCCGAAGTCCGAAAGCATCCCGCAAATTTCAACGGCAAAGCTTACAACACCGCTTGGGTTGGTCTTTGGAAATATCCAAGGCCTTTGCAAAAAAAACAAGAACCCATAGCCGCTTTTGCCCACGGCAAAGACTACCATATAACCGTAGGAAGCATTCTGCGAGAATTAGCCGCCCAAGTAAACGGACAACCCTTTGTGGACTCTCTACCCATAGCAGAAAGAGAGCTGGCAGCAATGGCAGGCTTAGGCTTTATAGGCAAAAACACAATGCTAATAAACCAAAAACTAGGCAGCGCATTCTTCATAGGCGGAATTTTGCTTTATTCTCAATTTTCAACTCTCAATTCGCAATTAAAAAACAATGGTTGCGCAAAGTGCAAAAAATGTATAGACGCTTGCCCCAACAAAGCTCTAATCGAGGATGGTTTTTTGGATGCCCACAGGTGCGCCAGCTATTTGACAATTGAACATAAAGGGGAATTTAGCGAAGAACAAAAGGAGTGGGCTAAGCACAGCATTTTTGGGTGCGATATTTGCCAGCGAGTTTGCCCCTACAATGCCAAGCATTTGGCAGAAGAAAGCGAACCTTGTTTTTTGCCAATTAAAGAAACCCCGCTAAAGAGAGCGGGATTTAAAAAACTGACAAGAAATCACATATCAAAAAATTTCTATAGCAAGCACTGGTTAACTCAATGCAATTAATTTACTATATTACCTCTACAAACATTTTTGCAGAGGACTTATGAGCCAGAATAAACTATTTTTGGAATTTCCCGATGTTTCCACCGAGGAGTGGGAAGCTACCATAAATGCAGACCTTAAAGGCGCAGATTACGAAAAAAAACTTATTTGGAAAACCCTTGAAGGCATTTCCGTTAAACCCTACTACCGCAAAGCCGACACTGATGGCATATCATGGCTCCTAAACAGCCTGCCAGGGGAATTTCCCTACGTGCGCGGCACAAAAAAGACCGACAATGACTGGGAAGTTCGGGTAGAAATATATGAGCAAGATGCTAAAGCCGCAAATACGGCTGCAAAACATAATTTAGAGCGTGGCGCCGAGGCGCTTTCCTTTACCAGCAGAATTTGCAAAAGCTGCAACGTTTTGAAAGGCCAAAATATTCAAAGCCAAGCAGATTTCAACGCGCTTCTAGCTGGCATTGACTTAAACAAAGTCCCTGTTTACTTTAATTTCGGGAGCCGAGGGGCGCAGGCTCTGGCACTGCTTTACAACTTGGCTGGCTCAAACGCAAATGTTAAAGGCGCAGTAACTTTTGCGCCTATGGCAGAACTCGCAATGAGCGGCAAAGCTGCCTTGGCAAAAGACTCGCTTTTAAAAGAAGCTGCAAAAGTTGCCGTATTCGCGGCAAAAGAATTGCCCAAAGTTCGGACCATAGCAGTGCAAACCCATGGATTTCACAATGCCGGCGCAAATATTGTTCAAGAACTTGGCCTTGCCTTGAGCGCAGGCTTGGAATATATGAACCTTCTCACAGATGCAGGCTTAAGCGCAGAACAAGCGGCATCGCAAATTGCATTTAACTTCAGCATTGGCTCAAGATATTTCCTTGAAATTGCAAAAATCCGCGCACTGCGAATTTTATGGGCAAATGTGCTGAAAAAATATGGAGTTGAAGGAACCGCAAAAATTCACGCAAGCACATCGCTGTGGAATGCCACTGTGTTTGACCCGAATGTGAACATGCTTCGCGCAACAACCGAAGCCATGAGCGCAGCCATAGCAGGCGCAGACTCAATAACCGTTAATCCCTACGACCTTGTGTTCAAAACACCGGATGAATTCAGCAACCGCATAGCGCGCAACATTCAGCTGCTCCTCAAAAACGAATGCAATTTCAACAAAATAGTTGACCCAAGCGCAGGTTCATATTACATAGAAACGCTTACCGAGCAGATTGCGTCCAAAGCTTTGGAATTTTGCCAAAAACAGGAAAGCGAAGGCGGAATGTATGCGGCTGTGCAACGTGGCTCCGTTCAAAAAATGCTTGCCGAAAGCCAAAAACAAAAAGAAAAACTCATTATGCAGCGCAGAGAGGTATTCATAGGCACAAACCAATACCCGAATTTGCTGGAAAAAATGAGCGACAAAATTAAAAAAGACGAAGGCGTGGCTTTAAAAGACCCGGAACTTGCAAACCTTTCTGGCGATGTTCAAGAATTTGCAAATAAATTTGCAGGCAAAAGCTACTCGCTTGCAAAATCCGATGGCGAAACCATTGTTGAAAAACTAGACATTCGCCGCGGATCGGAGGTATTTGAAAATCTCCGCTTGCAAACAGAGGAATATGCAAAAAAGAATGGCAATGCTCCAAAAGTATTCTTATGGACAGCGGGCGATTTGGCAATGCGCCTTGCGCGCGCAACATTTATCAAAAACTTCTTTGGCTGCGCAGGTTACACAGCTGTGGACACCAACGGCGTTCCAAATGCGGCAGCCGGTTTGGAACTTGTGAAAAAAGAAAATCCGCAAATTGTTGTTCTCTGCTCAAAAGACGAAGAATATCTGGAACTCGCAAAAGAAATTTTCCCTGCTCTTGAAAAAGAATTTCCAAACATTGTTCGCATAGTTGCAGGCAATCCAAAAAACGCCGAAGAATTAAAAGCCGCAGGAGCGCAAGACTTTGTTCATGTTCTCACAAATGCAATTGAGTCTTTGAGCGTCTATCAAAAGAAATTAGGTGTGGCTTGAAAGATTTTTTTGCCAAACATTCCCTTAAGCTTTTAGCCTTGGCATGCGGCTGTTTGGTTTGGTTTGGAATAGTTTCAAGAGAAGAGACTAGAACCGAAGTTGAACTGCCTGTGGGAATTATAAACCTACAAGACGATATGGCTCTTGTTTCTCCACTGCCTTCAACCTTGTCTGGGCAGTTTGAAGGCAAGGCAATAAACTTGATTCACATGAAATTAAACCGCTCTGCTCATCTTGAAATAGACTTTAAAGACATGCCGCTTGGGCAATCCAGAATAAGCAGCGACCAGATACAGTTTATTGCTCCTGGAATTTCGGAAGTGAAAATGCTGCGCGTTCGGCAAACAAATCCATTATTTGTTGAGCTAGATGCCAGAGTTGAGCAAAAAATACCAGTGCTATCCAAAATCCATGTTCAAGCGGCGCCAGGCTTCACGCTTATAAATGAACCGCGCATAACGCCAGACTCCATTCTTGTTTCCGGAGCTAAAAGCGCAATAGAAAAAATAACGCATATATCAACAACTGAAACTTCCATAACAAATTTGAAATGGAGCAACTCGCTTCCAATACAGCTGGATTTATCTTCGCTTAATTCCATAGTAGAAATTGCAGACGCAACTCTGTTCATGCAAGTGCAAATTGAGCCTTTAGATCACAAAATATTTTCTGGCATTCCCGTGCGCTTAATAGGAAATTACGATAGAAGCCTCTACTCGCTTTTGCCCGCAAGAGCCGACGTTGAGATTTCTGGCGGAAAAGAACTGCTGTCAAAAATAAACCCGCAAGATATAAATCTATACATTGAATTTTCCAGATTTTCCATTGAAAATACAGAAGAGTTAAAACCAACAGTCCACATTCCGCACCGCATTAACGGCTGGCAGGTTCTCCCCGATAAATTTCGTCTGGTGGAAAATGAAGAATAAATCCCTTTGGCTTGGCATTGAAAGCAGCTGCGACGACACCGCATGCGCAATATTGGAAGAACATGAAAATTCCATAGAAATATTATCCAATTGTCTTTACAGCCAAATAGACGAGCACAAAGCCTGGGGCGGAGTAGTTCCCGAGCTAGCCTCCCGCGCTCACTTGGAAAAAATAATCCCAGTGCTTGAGCAAGCCTTAGCAGAAGCAAAAATCAGCATCAAAGAAATCAATCAAATAGCCTTCACCGCCCGCCCCGGCTTAATGGGTTCGCTATTAGTAGGCGCCAGCTTTGCCCAAGGCTTAGCAAAAGATTTAGGCATAGAATGCTACGGAATAAACCACCTAGAAAGCCACATATATTCAGCATTTCTCAACTCTCAACTCTCAACTCTCAACTCTCAACTCTTAACTCTAAACTCCCAACTCTCAACTCTCAACTCTCAACTCATCGCTCTGATAGTCTCTGGAGGGCATACCGAGCTGGTTTTAGCGAAAAATTTTGAATATGTTTCAGTGGGCAAAACAAGGGATGATGCTGCTGGGGAGGCTTTTGACAAGAGCGGAAAGATTTTGGGGCTTGGCTACCCTGCCGGCGTTGAAATAAGCAGATTGGCAAGGAATGGAAATCCGCATTTTTTTGAATTTCCAAGAGCATTAAAGGATAATTCTTTTGAATTTTCTTTCAGCGGGCTGAAAACTGCTGTTCTTCGCTATGTTCAAACTAATGGCCAAGAGTTTGCAAAGGAGCATATTGCGGATATTTGCGCAAGCTTGCAAGAAGCTATTGCGGATATTTTGTCTTTGAAAACAATTAATGCGGCAAAGAAAAACAATGTTGAAAATATTGTTTTATGCGGCGGAGTTAGCGCTAATTACAGATTGAGAGAACTTATGAATGAACGCTGCGAAAAAGAAGGCATAAACCTTATTTGCCCAGAACCTTCGCTGTGCACAGACAATGGAGCAATGATTGCCGCTGCCGCCATTTTTAGAAAGAGGGCTGGGGCGTTAACGCAAAACAATAAAGTTGAAGCTTGGAGCGATTTATGGTAACACTTGCGCTTGAACATTTAGAAAAGCACTTCCCAGAAAAATTAAAAGGAAAACGGCTGGGCGCAGTTTTGCATCCGGCTTCCATAACCGCAGATTTGCGGCACACCCTTGCAACGCTAGAAAAGCACAACGGCTCTCTGTTCAAACTTGCCGCTCTTTTTGGTCCGCAGCACGGAATTTTAGGACACACCCAAGACAATATGATTGAATGGGAAGGCTTCACAGACCCACGCCTTGGCATTCCGGTTTACAGTCTTTACGGCGAACACAGGGAACCTACCCCCGAAATGCTAAAAGACCTTGATATGCTCTTGGTTGATTTGCAAGATGTGGGCGCAAGGTATTACACTTTTATCTGGACTCTTTTTCTTTGCATTAAAGCCGCCGAAAAACGCGGCATACCTGTTATTGCAATAGACCGCCCAAACCCAATAGGCTGCCACATTACGGAAGGTCCTGTTTTGGATTTGGAATACAGCAGCTTTGTGGGCTTGCATTCCATACCGGTGCGGCACGGCAAAACAATCGGCGAACTAGCTGTTCAATTCAAAGAAGAACGTTTTCCCAGCGCAGAAATCCATGTTTTGGAAATGCAAAATTACAAAAGAAATATGTGGTTTGACCAAACCGGACTGCCTTGGATTATGCCCTCCCCCAACATGCCAACTTTAGACACGGCAATAGTTTACCCCGGGCAATGCCTGCTAGAAGCCACCAATATCAGCGAAGCGCGCGGCACAACCAAACCCTTTGAGCTTTTCGGAGCGCCGTGGATAGACAGCCCAGAAATGTGCAATGAGCTAAACGCTTTAAAACTCCCCGGCGTTTATTTCAGAGAAAGCCATTTTCAGCCAACTTTCCACAAATACGCAGGCCAAATCTGCCACGGAGCGCAAATACACGTTCTAAATAGAGAAGCATTTTTGCCCTTTGAAACAACAATCCAAATTTTGAAACACGTATCCCATCGCTATAAAAACGACTTTGCCTGGAAGCAGCCGCCTTATGAATACGAATATGAAAAAATGCCAATAGATATACTGCTTGGAAGCGGGAGTTATAGGGAATTGAGAAATGTTAAATAGGCTCCCATACCTTGCTGTTGAAGCCTTCAAAGGGCTTTCAAGGCATCGCCTTGTGATAATCCCTTCGCTTGCCACAACGTTTCTATGCTCGTTTTTGCTGATAGCAAGCATGAATGCTTTGAACTCTGCAGTCTCGCTTTCCATGCGTTCTGCATCTCTGTACAGAATAGAAGCGTTTTTTTTGAACACGCCCACGCAGGCAGAAGCGGACTCTATTTTAAATGCGGTGGCATCTTTTGAAAACGTAAGCTCGCTGATTTACGTTCCAGACCATCAAGCTCTGGAAGAATTCAAGCAAAGCTTCCCAGAAGACATGCTCTACCTTGTTGAGGGCAATCCATTGCCAGCCTCGCTTCGCATTCAGATAAGGGCAAATGCGCAAAACATTGAAACCATTGAAAAAACATCGCAGCTGCTGCTCAATATGCCAGAAATTTCCGTTGTTAAGGCTCCAACGGAATGGATTAAGCGGTGGGAAAACTTCAAGTGGCACTTCTTTGCCATTCCCATGGCTGTGTCTGCATTTATGTTGATTGTTCTGTGGCTAATAATGTGGAACGCCGTGCGGCTAACGCTAATTTCAAGGAAAGAACTTGTAAACAACATCAAATATTCCGGCGGAACTCCGTTCTTTATACAGTTTCCTTTTGTGTTGGAAGGTTTGCTTCAAGGGCTTATAGGAGCAGGCTTGGCTGTTATTTTATTCAGCTTGCTAAAAAACAACATTGTTGAATTCTTTCCAATCATCTTGGAATTTACGCAAAAAAGCTGGCAAGCAAGCATTTTCGTTTTGCTGTTCGTAACCATATCCGAAGCCGCCGTGAGTTTCTTTACGGTGCGCAAGTTCTTGGCAAAGGGTATTTAAGTGGCTAGTGGTCAGTGGCTAGTGGTTAGCGTGCTTATAGGAGCGCAGATAGTATATGCTAACGTTGATAGAGAGCTTAGAACCAATACAGACGCTTTGAGAAATATTCAGAGGGAAATAGGGAGAGCTGAGACTAGGCTTAAGGAATTGAGCAACAGGGAAAACAGCGTGCTGAAAAATATTTCGGAAATTGACAATGGTTTGATTACAACGCAAGAATCTTTGAGCGATTTGGAAAAAAAAGAAAGAGTGCTTGGCAACACGATTAGAGGAATTGAAAGAGAAATAGATATTTTGCAAAAAAATATAGACAAGCAAAAAGAAGCTATAGCTTCAAGAATAAGAAATCTGTACATACATGGCAAGCGAGAAGAATGGGAACTTTTATTCAATTTATTGAAAGAAAACGAAGACCCTGAGCGAAAGCTCTACTGGGTTCAGAGGCTTTTGGAAAATGACAAGATTGCAGTTGAAAATTATCTGGCATCCATAAACAAGCAAAAAGAAACAAAACAGCAGCTGGAAGCAAAGCGAAAAGAAATGACTGCTCTCCATGATAGCAAAGCGAAAGAACGGCAAAAACTTGAAAACCAGCTGTTGTACCAGAATGACCTTTTAACAAAGGTTAAAAAAGACAAAACCACGCAAGAAAGAGCGATTGAAGAGCACAGGCAAAACCAGCAGGCTTTAACAGCGCTCATAACAGCCCTTGAAAAAAGACGGAAAGCAGAACAAGCAGCAAGAAAAAAAGCCGAAGAAGAAAGAAGAAGAAAGGCTCAAGCCACTCAAAAAGGCAGAGTAGCCATTCCCAAAGAAACTCCCGTAGCCATTGGCGCCAAATGCACGCCATTAAAAGGGGAAATAATAAGCTCATACGGTTACTACACAGACCCTATCCTAGGTTTTAAAAAAGAGCAAAAAGGCACGGAAATCAGGGGGCAAAAAGGCGAAAGCGTTAAAGCCGCCGCCGAAGGCACGGTTGCTTGGATAGGAAACCTGCCGGGACATGGTCCTGGAATGATTTTAGACCACAAAGGCACTTATTTTACCGCTTACGGGCATTTAGCCTCAAGAAATGTTAAAGTGGGCGATGCCGTAAAAAGCTGCCAGGATATAGGCACGGTGGGCAACGCAGAATCCATCAATGGTTACAAGCTGTATTTCCAAGTTTACAAGGGAACGCAGACCCAAGATCCCATGAAATGGCTAAGGAATTAAAAATATTCTACCGCTTTGACGTTTTTTTTTATATATTTATTAAGATATGAATACAATTCCGGTTACCAAAGAAACTTACGAGCTTCTGGTGCAAGAGCTTGATACTTTGAAAAAAGTTGAGCGGCCGCGTATTTTGCAAGAAATTGCCGAAGCCAGAGCGCAAGGCGATTTGAGCGAAAATTTCGAATACCACTCCGCTAAAGATCAGCAGGGCAAAATTGAGGCCAGAATACAGTTTTTGGAAGACCGGGTTGCCAGATCGGTTATAATTGAGCCCGATACGGCATCTGCCGTTCGTATTTTGTTTGGGGCAACGGTAAAGGTTAAAGACTTGGCAAGTGGCAAAGAAATTGAGTACACGCTTGTTTCACCGGAAGGCTCAGACCCTGTAAACGGCAAAATAAGCTCGGTTAGCCCAATAGGAAAAGCTTTGATAGGCAAAACCAGAGGCGATAAAGTTGAGGTTCAAACGCCCAAAAAGGTATTAAAATTGGAGATTTTGGATTATAGGTAATTTTTTTTACTATTTTGTAAGATGGAGCAAATATGAAAATAAAATTTAAGTTTTTTGCAGTATTTTTTTTGCTGTTTGCAGTTTCCGCATGGGCAAGTAAATGGACTATTGCCTCTTTTGATGATTCTCCTGATCCTGGAGAACCGGATAAATATGTAACAGAAGAATCTCGTGGCTCTGGACTGAAATCTGTAGAGCCTGCGCAGGTAACTCCGCAATCTGGCCGGCTTTACGTAAGGCAAAAGTGTGAAGACCTTTTTGGCGATGATGCCACTTATCAAATTTTCCAAGGTCGCGC
>WRMM01000021.1 GCA_009777135.1 Candidatus Fibrimonadales bacterium | reverse complement strand
CTCCAGGCATTATTTTCAATTTTCCCATAACCGTAATTGCGCCCTCCACATCATAAGCAAAGCCAGGCAATACAGCATTTGCAGGAACATCGCCTCCTCCTGAAATGTGCAATCTTCCGCTAAATTGCTCTGGAGCGCCAAGAGTAGCTGCAAGTTCTAAAGAAATTAAAGCATCGCGACCATTTGAATAAAATTCGTTGTTGCTAAAATTTCCAAGTAAAAAAGGCGTGTTTTGCCGCATGCCATATTCAAAGTTATTATGAACTTTGCTATTTTTCAGCACTCCATCTTTGCCAAAATTAATTCCGGTCTTCGCTCCAGACAAATCAGCATATTCAATGCTCGCTGATCTGGCATCAGATCTAACTCTTATTCCAGCCCAAGGTTTTGTATAATCATCAGCTTTAAGCATAACCATGCTTTCTTTCTCACCGGAAATTTCCAAAGAACCTTCGGCATCAACAAGCAGTTCTGAATCCTCCCCAAAAGAAAGTTCTGCGCCAGGCTCTATTTTCAAAGAATAACCCATTATCTGCAAAGATGCCTTATCTGCAAATTTAAGCCTTGCCTGCGAGCCTAAAACAATAGGCGATTTAGGAATCCTATTTATAGGTATTTTTACAGTTTCATCGTAAAAACACTCAGTATCTATACGGAGATTTATAATAAAATCGCAATCATCAACGCTTGAATCAACGCTTGAAGAACTAGTTTCTTGCATCTGATTGCTGGAAGAAGACAGAGAAGAAGAACTGCCTGCTTGCTGATTGCTGGAAGAGCTGAATTCATAGTAGGTTGTCTCTTTTTCAACTATATCGTGCTGGCCACACGCCAAAAACAGCAAAGAAAAAAAGGCAGTTAAAAATGCGTATTTTCTGATTTTCATAGTTTCCTCTCTATAAAAGTTAAAAGTGCTCAGAGCGAGACTTGAACTCGCACGACCTTGCGGTCAGGGGATTTTAAGTCCCAAGTGTCTACCATTCCACCATCCGAGCGGTGTATAGGGAATATAGTAAAATATGTTTTCCATGTTTCTCAATGTAGATGCTTGGGGTAGTAGGTTTTAGGCTATTTGCAATAGTTACCTCAACACTTGCTATACCCGCATTCCGGGCACTTAACGCATCCCTCGCTGAAAAACAAAATTCCGCTGCACTCCGGGCACTTGGCTTTGTAAAGATCTGCAGAAGCCGATGCTGCTTCAATCAATGGTTTGGGCGGGGCTTTTTGCGCTTCTATAGTAACTATCTCCTGTTCAAAACTCTTTAGCGCAGGCAAATCGTCAAAGTTTATTTTGCCTGTTAAAATATCGTTTAACCCATAAGTGAGTTTTGCCAAATAATAACGATGCAGGCTTTTTCCAAGAGCGTCTGCCAAGCTTATAACCTTGCCGTCTTTAGAAGGAATAACCATGTGGCTTCCGATGCCTTCCAACTGCTCAATTATATCTTCCAAAGAACCGCCAATGC
Organism: Candidatus Fibrimonadales bacterium; assembly: GCA_009777135.1. GTDB lineage: Bacteria > Fibrobacterota > Fibrobacteria > Fibrobacterales > Fibrobacteraceae > Fibrimonas. The sequence goes on along the minus strand of WRMM01000021.1, from coordinate 13,109 downwards.
GTAAATAAAGGCTAACCATGCGGCTTATGGCTTCCAAATCAGAAGACACAACATCGCCGGCTTTGCCGAGCTGCGCAAAAATTTCCATTTCTCTTCCAGTCACGGGATCTACGGTAACCGCTATGTGCATATGACCAAATGGCGTTTTTTGCCTCATGCGAATTGCAGGCAGCATTGGAGGCGTTTTTATGGGCTTGCGAATTTGGAACTCGCTTGGGTCGCGGCGTTTTTCGCTGCTGGGCGGCGGGGAATCCGTTTTTGCGAGTGCCATGGGCTGATTTTCGCGGCAGCCATCTACGTAAACCGTTACCCCTTTGCACTTTAATTCCCAAGCCTGCATGTAAATTTTTTCAACGTCCTCTGGAGTTGCATCGTGAGGCAAATTTATTGTTTTTGAAATTGAGCTATCGCAATTTTTTTGGAATGCAGCCTGCATTTTAACATGCCAGTCTGGAGCAATATCGTGAGAACACACAAAAACCTTGCGGATTTTTTCGGGAATTTCCTCAATGCCCGCCAAAGTTCCTTTTTCCACAATTTTTTCCATTAGTTCTTGGCTGTAAAAACCCTGCTCTTTTGCAAGCTCTTCAAACACCGGATTTATCTCAATAAGTTTTTGCCCGTCTAGAACATTGCGGATAAATGCAAGGCTGAACATAGGCTCAATACCGCCAGAGCAGTTCGCTATAATAGAAACCGTGCCTGTTGGAGCAACGGTTGTGGTTGCCGCATTTCGCATTGGGCGCTTCTGAACTGTGTCCCAGACTGAGCCTTCCCAGTTAGGAAACTTGCCGCGTTCAATTGCCAAAATCTCGGAGGCGTTGTGCGATTCTTCGTTGAGCACTTGCATAATTCGCTCGCCAATGGATATTCCCTGCTCACTGTTGTAGGGAATTCCCTGCTTGTACAGAGCATCTGCAAATCCCATAATGCCAAGGCCTATTTTTCTGTTGCTTTTGCACATTTTGCCAATTTCTTCTATGGCGTATTGGTTCACATCTATTATATTGTCTAAAAAGCGCGTTGCCAAATGAATGGTTTCAACAAGAGCCTCGCGCCAAATTTCAACATTGCCTTCATCATCTTTTTCTATGAACGCCGAGAGATTTATAGAGCCTAAGTTGCAAGCCTCGTATGGAAGCAGGGGCTGCTCGCCGCATGGGTTGGTAGCCTCAATTTCTCCTACGTTTGGAGTTGGGTTTGCTTTGTTTATAGTATCTATGAATATCAATCCAGGCTCGCCTGTTCTATGGGCGCAATCAACTATAACCCTGAAAATCTCGCGTTTTGTCCAAACTTCGGGGCGCTCCTTTTCTTGCAGGGCATTGTAGTCATCCAAAACAAATAATTTGGCAAGGTCATATTTGCCCGGTATCAATTGCTTTGGAATCACATAGCCTTTTTTGGTGCGCGGGTTAAAAACCTCGTGCGCGCCGTCTGGGTTTTCTTTGTAGCCTTGCATCCAAGCATCCGGAATTTTCACGGATATATTGAAATTTGTGAAGGCTTTTAAGTCTTGCTTGGCAAAAATGAACGTTATTATATCAGGATGGGTAATGCTCATCATGCCCATGTTAGCGCCACGCCTAAAGGCTCCCTGCTGAATGGCATTTGTAGCCTCAGAAAGCACTTTCCAAAAGCTAATCGGACCGCTGGTTGTGCCTCCGCTGGACTTTATATAGTCGCCTGTGGGACGCAGTCTGTCAAAAGAAAATCCTGTTCCTCCGCCCGCTTTTTGAATGAGAGCGGTGGACTTAACGGTGCTGAAAATACCGTCAATAGAGTCTTCTATGGGCAAAACAAAGCAAGCAGAGAGCATTCCGTCTGCATTGCGACCTGCATTCATGAGGGTAGGGCTATTCGGCAAAAAACGGCCGCTGGCCATTAAATTGTAGAATTTTTCGGTATATTCCTCTACTAAGGCTGGGTCATCGCTATATTGGGCTTCTACGGAAGCCACGGCTTTTGCTACTCTTAAAAACAGGTCTTCTGGCTTTTCGGTGCACTCGCCTTTTTCGTTTTTATGTAAATAGCGGCTTTCCAGCACTTTAATGGCATTTGGGGTAAGATTCAAAGGCTGCATTTATTCAACTCCTACTAAATATTGTGTAATAATGAAATCCAGACACTAAATATAGTTTTTTTTTTGAGTTTTGTCAAGAAAAAAGTTTTTTTTTGAAAAAAAAATATATATTATGAAAGAAATAAACTTAGGAGTATGCTCATGGTTCGTCGTTTGGCCGTTTTTCTGTTTTTAACCCTTGCAACAATGGCTTTTGCCCAGCGCCCAAGTCGTATTGTTGTTTACACCTTCTTTGATGACCAGTATAGGCAGGGAGGTTTTGATTATTCTTACGGAGGAACAGGTTCCAATGTAACTGTAGACAAAACGCAGGGCTACAGGTCTAATGCTTCTTTAAAGGTAACCTTGGATCCAAATGATTTTTCGGGTTCTTCAATATGCCTTCACAACGAAACATTCGATTTGAGCAAAGTTTTGCTGGATGGCGCTGTTGAATTTTGGATTAAAGGCGCAAATGGCGGCGAACAGCTCAGTTTTGGCTTTTTAGACTCAGATGGCAAAGGCAAAAAAACGCAGTCCAAGCTTACTTTGAACAAATATGTGCAAGTTACAAAAGACTGGCAGCTTGTAAAAATCCCTTTGGCAGACTTTCCCGAAAGAGGCATGTATTGGGATGATACAAGAAAGGCTGAATTTCCAGACCGCGTGGATTGGAGCAAAATTGCGGAATTTCGCATTTCTGTAGACAAAGGAACTAACCCCCAAGGCTTCCAAGTGTGGGTTGATAATGTTGAAATTGTAAAAGGCACCGTTCCTGTTGCCAAACCAAAGCCAAAAGTTGTTTATTGGGATGAAACAGTCGAGACTATAGATGGTCCCAAAGACCCAGCCAAGCTGGACGGCAAGGCTAAAGCGCTTCAGAATGGCGTGTTCTACAGCGATAATTTCCAAGGTTTTGGCTATGTTTATGGCGGATTGACCGCTTTCAAGGAGCAAGATTCCAAAACTGCCGGCAATCCTAAGGTAATGGCTCTTTACATGGACGACAACGAATGGTCAGGCGTTTCTCTATCAATTGGCGAAGGTAAATTTTTAGACCTTTCCAAAGTGCGCGACAAAGGCGGCGTTTATTTCTGGGTAAAAGGAAAACAGGGCGGCGAAAAAATATCATTTGGCCTGCTGGATAATCAAGGAAACGATATAAAAAGCCAAACAAAACTCATTCTTCAAGACTGGGTTGAGGGCCAAACCATAACAAAAGATTGGAAGCTGGTTAAAATTCCTTTAAAAAGATTTTTGGATGTAGGCATGGCGTGGGATGCTTCAAGGCAAGCCGAAGTCAGAAAAAATGTTCAGTGGAATAAAATTCAGGAGATTCGTTTCTCTGTTGGCAAATTCGAGAACAGACGCGATGGAAAGCCCAATGACCCTGTAGCTATATATATTGACCAAGTCACCTTTACAGAAAATATTGACTGGGTTGATCCAAACTTGAGATGGGAGACCTTCAAGAGCAATGAAAAGGACCTGGTTTTGTTTGACTTTGAAAACAACCCTCAGTTTGAGGCTTCAAAAGGACCAAAATCCAGAGTTGAATTCAATATAGGCAAGGGCAATTTAGACGGCAACTCTTTGAATGTAACGGATTTCTTTGTGGGCGACTGGGTAGATGTTCTTTATGATTTTGAACTGCGCAAAGCTCCGAAAAACCTTAGCGACTGGACAAAGCACTGGGGTTTGATGTTTGATATTTACACCGATAAGCCTTGGCAGAGCATAACCGTTCAAATAGGCGATAGGGATAGAGAGCTTTTTGTTAGCAACACGGGTGGCGCAAAAGGCAGAAGCACAGTTCTTGTTCCATTCAAAGATTTCATTAAATTCCCCTACTATCAGCCGCCAGAAGCCATACAAAACGGCGCGTTTGATTTGGATGGCGTAAAGGTTCTGGATTTCAAGCCAACTGGAGAAGGCACTTCAGGCTCTTTCCAGATAGACAATGTTCGTTTGACAAACTTGCGTTCAGCTCCGCGCCCGAATGTTCCGGCAGAGCGTGCCTTGACAATCACCGGAGATTTCAACAAGGTTATAAATCCCTCCATCGCTCCTGATGTTTTTGGCATTAATGCCGCATTGTGGGATGGCGATTTGCTGAGACCCGAAACAGGAACCCAGGTAAAGAGAATTAATCATGGCATAGTTCGCTATCCGGGCGGTCTTCGCGCTGATGAAGATGACTGGGAACAGATTCTTGCCGCTAAAGACTGGATGGTGGACACCGATGAATTCTTGGATTGGTGCAAAGAAACTGGCGTGAAAGCAATGTTTACCGCTAACTTTGGCTCTGGAACGGCAGAAAAGGCAGCCAAGTGGGTTGAGCACACCAATAAAAAGAAAAAAGCAGATGTAATCTACTGGGAATTGGGCAATGAGCTTTATGGCGACTGGCATATCCATTATAATAAATACGGTGCGGATAAGGGCCATGCTTATGGCAAAAAAGCCAGAGAATTTATCATTGCGATGAAAAAGGTAGATCCAAAAATTAAGATTGGCGTTCTTGGCGTTCTGGATGGAGAATGGAACGAAAACGTTCTTAAATATACCGGCGACGTAGCAGATGCTCTTATTATCCATCATTATCCTCAGCATTTTGGTCAAGAAAATGATTTTGCATTGCTTGCTTCTCCGCAGATTTTGGAAGGCATTTATGAGCGTGTTCGCAACACCATCAAAAATCATCCTGAAGTCAAGAAAAATCCCAAAAAAGACTTGGAAATTTGGCTAACCGAATGGAATTCAGTGGACTTTAACCCAGGCCCGCAATCCATATCTTTAGTTAATGCCTTGTTTGTTGCTGATTATCTTGGCATGCTTGCAAAAGTTGGCGCAACCAGCGCTCAATACTGGGATATTCACAACGATGTTACCCCAGAAGGCGGTGATTACGGCTATCTTTCCCGTTCCTACGACGACCAGATTGGCGGCAACAAACCGCGTCCCTCTTACTTTGGTTTCCAGATGGCCTCTGATGGCATTCGCGGAAAGCTGGTTGAATCCAAGAGCGGCGAAGATAACTTAACCACGTATCTTTCGGAGAACGGCAAAAAGAAAACTTTGCTTGTTGTAAACAAAAGCCCCTACACAGCCTTCAAAAGCACTTTGAAAATCCCAGGATTCACTGGCAAGGCAAAGGTAGAGGTTTTGGCTGCTCCAGGCCAAGATGCCAGCAAGGTCATTAAAACAGATCCGCCAAAAGTTAGCAATGTGGACGTAAAAGACGGCACCGTTATGACATTCCCCGTGCATTCCATAACATTGATCACGATAGAATAATTATTGCAACCGCAGATAGGCGACCCTTGCGGTCGCCTTTTTTTATTTTAAATTTCACATTTTACGTTTCATATTTTACGTTTCACATTTTATGTTTTTTCTATATTAACGCTATGGACACAAAACCCAAGAATCCGTTTTTAATATCTGGTTACCATAGCCCTGCGTATTTTTGCGACAGAGTTGAAGAAACAAAGTATATAATATCCGCATTGCAAAGCGGACGGAATGTATCTTTAATCAGCCCGCGGCGCATTGGAAAAACCGGCCTTATACACAATGTTTTTCATAGCTTGAATGATCAATACAGAAACTTAAATTGTTTTTACATAGACATTTTTGCAACACAGAATTTGCTTGAATTTACAACTATTCTAGGTAAAACCGTTATTGGGCAGCTTGAAAACAAACCTCAAACCATAATCAAAAAAATATCAGGTTTTTTCAAGAGTTTTCGCCCTCTATTTTCATTTGATGCGCAAACAGGGATGCCTACGGTATCTTTGGATATTAAAAATGAGCAAGCGCAAAACAGTTTGCTGGAGATATTTTCTTATCTTAAAAATAGCAAAAAAACTATTTACATTGCAATAGACGAATTTCAGCAAATCACAGAATATCCAGAAAAAGGAGTAGAAGCCCTGCTTCGCTCCCATATACAGTTTTTGCCAAATGTTCATTTTATTTTTTCTGGCAGCAAAAAGCATTTGATGGATGCTATGTTTTCTTCGGCAAACAGGCCATTTTATCAAAGCACGCAAAAAATAAACTTGAAAGAAATTGATATAAAACTTTACAGGAAATTTGCTCAGGGTTTATTTTCAAAATATAAAAAGAAGCTGCCTGCAGAAGTATTTGATTTTATTTATGAAAATTTACAAGGACATACATGGTATGTTCAGCTGGTTCTCAATCTATTGTTTGCCTTGGGCAAAACAGATTATTCTTTGCAAGACGCAAAAGATGTAATAAACAGAATTTTGCAAGAAGAAAACGCTACCTATAAAACTTATTGCGAATTGATAACCAAAGGGCAGTTGCTTTTGCTTAGAGCAATAGCCAGAGAACAGAGTGTAAAGTCGCCATTTGAGCAGTCTTTTATGCAAAAAAACGGCTTAAAAGCCGTAAGCAGCGTGAAATTAGCTCTTAAATCCTTGATTGATAAAACCTTGATTTTGAAAGATGAAAATGGCTGTTTTTATGTTTACGACAGATTTTTTTCCATCTGGCTAAAAGGCGATTAAAATCCTGCAATCACCCAATCCAGCCTTCCCAGTTCCGTTTGGGAGCGACCGCGCCTATAAAGCAATTCGCCAAGCGCAAGCTTAATTGCGTTTCGCTCCATAAAGCCATCAAAATTTGCGAGAATGCTAAATGTTTCTTGCTGTCTGGCTTCAAATTTAAGAGAGGGAACATCGGCGTTGCTCCATTCAAAAGCCAAGTTTCTGGGAAATTTTCTGGGATTGTATTTTTTTCCGTCTTCTAGCACAGACTCCGCAAAAACAATTTTAGAAGCATTTTCGTTATGATGGATGGCATAACCGAATGGAACACCGCTTTTGGTTACTCCTATGCGTCCCGCTACAAATGTTTTTGACGAGGGCATGCTGAGCGTAATCATTCGCTCTGCTATATCGGTAGGTTTTTCAACGGTTCCCCAAATATGGTCCATATAGCCATAGCCCTGCACTTCAATGGTATCTTTTCCAACACCTATGCGGCCTTTAACCCTGCCATACGGAATGTGCACAGCTAAGCCAAACTTTTCTCCATTTACGCCAAATTCGCCATTTCCCGGAATCATGCCGCTTGTAGCGCTTGTAAATGTCAAATCGAGAAATCTTTCGCCATTTTTATTGGCAGAAAACAGTACGCGGTGTCCGGTCCCCGGCAGTTTTTCCATTAAATAATCGCCGTTGTTTATATTAATGGTATTTTTGCTTTTATCTTCAATAAATTTGCTTGTTACATATTGCCGCCCTACGCTATAGCTTTTGCCTTTGAAATTCCATACTGAAAAATCGGAGCCTATTTGAAAACCTTTGGTAGGCACATTCATCCATGTATAGTTCACATATACCTTTGAGCCGTTGTCAAGCACAAAAACGTAGCTCCACATTTCAATGTATTTATTGCCTCTCTGCGGATGCCGGAAAAAATCTTCAGCGTTGGTTCTTCGAGCTTCACCAGCAGGGTTGCTTACAGAAGCTATGCCAAGCGAAGCTAGGCATAAAAGAAACATAAATACGATTTTTAATGATTTTGTCATAAAGATGAATATAGTAAATGCAAATCTTCCACAGTGTCAAGTTCTATAATTTTCCCTGTATTTACCGGATGAACGCCAACATTTATCTTATCCAGCACCCTATTCACAATCTCATCCCAAAACAATTTTCCATGCTCCGGTTCCTTATACGCTGCAGACAATGCCTTCGCAATCTGAGCGGCATCGTCTTTTAGCCAATACGAAATGCCTGCCATGTTGAAAAGGCTGTTCCCTTCTTTTTTTATATTGACGATTCTATTGTTCTCCATTTCAAAAACCCAGTCGTCCGAATAGCCTTCAATAAATTTGCCAAAATAGCACGATTGATTTAATTCAGGCAGAAATATGGAATCGTCTTTTATATATAAGTCGGCTTCGCAAATAAAGCAGTTTTCATTGCCCAGCAAATGCGCTGCCGCTTTGAGCGATGAAATATTATTTTTCTCCAAATATTCCTTGTTTTCAATCAGCTCAACGTTTTCATATTTCTGTTTCAAATATTCAAACTGTTCTTTCTTGTAGCCTGCCACAATGTAAATTTTTGAAACGCCTCGCTTTATTAAAGCGTTTATGCCGGTTTCTATCATTGGAATGCCGCAAACGGGAATAAGCGGCTTTGCGATGGTCTCCGTGAGAGGCCGCATCCTTGTTCCCAAGCCGGCAGCCATAACTATTGCAATTTCGTTTTGCTTCATTGCCAATTCCTAAAATTCCTACAATTCGTCAATAAGTTTGATAACTTCGTTAAACGGCATAATATTGCGTTCAACTTCCAATGCTCTATGATTTTTCAGTATTTCAACAGCGGTGTTTTTCATGGCTGGGAATGCGCTTCTTGTAAGATGGTTGGCATAAATAACAATGTTTATTCCATGCGAAATAAGCTCCTCTTCGGTCACATGGCTATAGGAAGTTGGCACAACAATAAGCGGCACTTGCGTTTCTTTTTCCCTGAATTTATCGCAAAACTCAAAAACCTCGTCGGAACTTTTTTGGCGGCTGTGTATCATAATGCCATCAGCTCCAGCTTCAACGTAGGCAAATGCCCTCTTCAGTGCATCTTCCATTCCCTGCTCCAAAATCAAGCTTTCAACTCGGGCAATAATCATAAAGTCTTCCGTTCTCAGAGCATCTTTGCCCATTTTTATTTTGTTGCAAAAAGCCTCTATTGTGTCCTGAGTTTGTTCTGCTTCCGTGCCAAACAATGAATTGCGCTTCAATCCGATTTTATCCTCTATAATCACCGCAGAAATGCCCATTCTTTCCAATGTTCTCACATTGTACATAAAATGCTCCGTTTGCCCTCCTGTGTCGCCATCCAATATAATGGGCTTCGTTGTCACATCCAGAATTTCATCCAGCGTTCTTATTCTGGAAGAAAGATCAACCAATTCAATATCGGGTTTTCCTTTTACCGTTGAGTCGCATAAGCTGGATACCCACATTGCATCGAACTGATCCAATTCGCCGTTCCTTTCTACAACCGTCTTTTCCGCAATCAAGCCGCTTAATCCGCTGTGCGCTTCAATGACTTTCACTATGGGGCATAAGTCCAGCAATCTGCGAAGTCTTTTGCGTCTGTATTCAGGCATTGCCAGTTTGATTTTCGTGATGGAGTCAATTTTTGCAACTTTGGCATTGTATGTATATGGCACTTCAATTAATTTTCCGCCATATTTATTCAGATTTTTAACAACGTTGTCCTTGATAACAGATTCTGGATACTCGTTCCAATTATTTCCATGGATAACATAATCGGGCTTTACAAGTTCCAAAACCTCATCGTATAAAACATTGTCCTGTATTATCGCCTCGTCAACCCCCTCAACATTTTTTACCATCTCAAAACGCTCTTCAAGCGGAATAACAGGAAACCGGTCATAGCGCACCTTTGCTTTGTCGCTTAGCACGCCTGCAATCAATTTGCCATATTTCTTAGCCTCGGCAATTATATTCAAATGCCCATCGTGGATTACATCCGTGCTAAAACAGGTGTAAATTTTCTTCATAGCTTGAATTTAGTAAAATTGATTACATGCTTCTTCTCATAACAAGCCAATGCTTGAAAAATGGATCGTCAAATTCATAATGCTCATTTTTTACAATATAGCCATGCTTTATCAGGCGAGATAGCCCGCTGTAAATGGTGCTAGCAGGGCGTGAAATGGCAGAGGGCTTTTCTTGCATGGCAATGTTGATGAGGATTTTTTTGTCAGTTTGGCTAATGGTGTTCCAAAGCCGTTCATAATCTACATTGTGAATTGTTATGATACCTTGTATAACAAGCGATAGCATATCTTTTTTGTATCTCTCCTTTTCCAAAAATGAAAAGCAGTAAAAGGCGAGTTGCTGGGTGTAGTAAGGGTGCTGGCAGGTAAATTCTAAAATTTCCTTTGATATGATTTCGCTTTTGTTCGTAATTTTGTCAAAGCGTTTTTTCAAGTAGTCAAAAAAATCATCGTAAGGAATTTTATCCAGAGTCATAAGGTAGCCAAAGTGATAAAACGGGGATTTCTTGCTTTCAAAAATCGCTTTCATCATTGATTCTAAACTACCCAAAAAAACATAGTTCACATTCTTATGGTGTTGAATCACTGCCCTAAGCTGCTTTGGCAGATTTTTGCCTAAATGCATAACTTCTTGAAACTCATCCAAAACAATAATTGGTTTATTGTTTTTTTTGCCAGTTTTTTCAATCAAGTTCAGAACGTCTTCTAAAGGCGTGAATTTGCTGCCTGCAGATGTAGCAAAAGAAACTTCCATGCCATTTGTTTGCGGATTTAGTTCCAGAGTAGGCACAATTCTGAAGTTTGCCAAAAAATGCTTTATTTTTTCCCATTTATTTATGTTTAAAAATTTCTTTAAAATCTGCGTTGCCAAATCAGAGGCATCGGTGGCTAACTGCAAGTCCATATAGATTATAGGCCTTGAAAGCGAATCTGTGACCTTGTTTATCAATGAGGTTTTGCCAAATCGCCTAGGCGACATAAGCACCAAATGGTTGCTGCTTGCAAGCACGCTTTTAGCATGTTCCATTTCTTTTTCCCTATCGGTAAAAAAGTCTTTGCTAACTACAGAGCCAAACTTAAACGGATTTGCCATAAAAATACCTCTTATTAAACATAAATAAATATAGAAAAAATCACTACGAAATTTTTCGTTACGAAATTTTTCGTAGTTAACTCACCTGCCCCGAACAGGCATATAGTCAGATGTTTGCCATAAACTCAAGCGCGTTTTCCAAAGCGGATTCCTTAGGTCTGCTCAAATCGTCTCTTGACTCATTCGCAACCTTTATTTCAGCAAAGGTTAATCCTTTTATCTCGCTCAAATTGTTTGCGAAATTAGCCAGCTCCTCTGCGGTTTTAATCACAAAAATATCGGGATAGCCACAGGCTTTTGCGGCTTCGGCGTAGTTGAAGCCTGGGGCAGCGGTTGGCATTCCGCCTACGGATTCGTGTGCATCGTTGTTCAGGCAAATGTGAATCAGGTTTTCTGGATTTTGCTTGCCTATAAAAGCCAAGTTGCCCAAGTGCATCAAGGCAGCGCCATCGCCATCAAGGCAGATTACTCTTTTGCTTGGAGCTTTCTTGGCTATGCCAAAAGCTATCATTGAAGCGTAGCCCATGCCTCCTACCGTTAAAAAACACTGGCTGTGATTATTCAATATCAGATTGCTTTGCTCGTAAACTTCTCTTGAAATTTTGCCCGTCGTGGACACAATCAAATCATCGTTGTTCATCTTTTTTATTATTTCAGAAATAACATGTTCGCGGTTTAATTCATAGCCATTTGCATAAGAAGCATTCGTTCTTTTTTCAAAAGCGTCTTTTTTTATTATCAGCGAAAATTGTTTTTTATTTGCCAGAACATCTTTTATTCTGCAAAATATTTTTTCCAATTCCGCTTCGCTTGCATTACCGTCAATAACCTCGTGCTCAATTTCAAGACAGTCAAAGATTTTTTCTGTGATGCGCCCCATAAATTTATGCTGAGGCTCATCTTTTGTGCCGGGAGCGCCGCGATAGCCTACTATAAAAAGCATTGGAATATTGTAAACTTCTGCATTGGCGAGCGAAGTAACGGGATTTACCGCATTGCCTATGCCGCTGTTCTGCATATAAACGCAAGCGGGTTTTCCCGTTGATAAATATGTTCCTGCGGCAATGCCCACCGCCGAGCCTTCGTTAGGCACGGTGTAGTGGGTAAGCCCGGTTTCTTCGGAATTGATATAATCGCAAAATTCCTTTAGCGTGGAATCTGGAACTCCTGTTAGAATTTCAATTCCAAGTTGTTTAATCTGCTGAGCTAGTTGTTCGGCTTTCATTTCGCCTCCTCATTGTATTTAACGGGTATGCTTACATTGCAATGTTTCAAAGCATCTTTAAATACAGCAAAAAAATCTTTAATATCATAAACATCAATAGCGCCGAATGAGCATAATCTAAAAGTATTTATATTGGAAACTTTGCCGGGATAAATTGTAAAGCCGCGTTCATAGCAATAATCGTGAACCTTTTCAAAATCCCAATTCTTATCATCAGGGTAAATTGCGGAGGCAATTAAGCCTGCTTGCAATTCTTTCTTAACAAACTCCTTAAATCCAAGTTCTTTCAAGCCATTTTGTATTGCTTCATGGACTTTTCTATGTCTTGCGTATTTTTGCTCAATTCCATCTCTAAAAATTTCTTCAATAGCCTGTTTTGCAGCGTATATTGTTTGCACCGGCGGAGTAAAGTGCATTTGCCCGGTTTTAAGAAAATATTCGTACTGCAAATATAAATTGCAATAGTAAGAGCGTTTTGGATAAGATTTAGATTCCTCAATCAGCTTTGTTTTGCCTATAACAAAAGACAAACCTGTCATTGCCATTAAGCCTTTTTGAGCGGATGACATGCAGAAATCAATGTTGTCTTTTTCCAAGTCAATAGGCAGCATTGCATAAGTTGATGTGGTATCAACGGCGAACACGCAGTTGTATTTATGCGCCAGAGCACCTATTTCACGAATGGGGTTGAGCAAGCCGGTTCCTGTTTCGTTATGCGTTGCATAAACAAGATACACATCGGGATTTTTTTGCAGAATTTCTTCTATGCCTGCAAGCTTGGGTCTTTCATCAAGCGGAACTTTCATTTCTATAAGCGGCAAATTATAATATTTGCATATCTCAGCGGCTCTTTCGCTGTATGCTCCGTTATTTATGATAAATATTTTTTTGTTTTCTGGCAAAAGCGAGTTCAGGCAAACATCCATGCAAATGGTTCCCGAGCCGCAAAAAAGAACGGACGTGTATTCTTCGGCATTGCCGCAAACAATGCGTGCCAAGTCTTTTTGAATTTGCTTTAAAATATTTCCAAATTCACTTTCCCTAGGGCAAATATCTGGCACCACCTGCGCCGTTTTCACAGTATCGGATGTGGTAGCAGGACCAGGGTTTAACAGAACGTTGCGTTTCATAGCTTCTCCAAATAATCTGCAATA
>WRMM01000020.1 GCA_009777135.1 Candidatus Fibrimonadales bacterium | reverse complement strand
TATATTAATAACGGAGGTTTTTGTGGAAACTGATAATGACATTCTTGCAGAGTATGTTGAAGAATCTCGCGAGCATCTCATTAAGATAGAAGAGATTTTTGAGCACATCCAAAAAACGGGTGAAGTTAAGCTCAATTCTATAAATGAATTGTTTCGCGCTATACATACCATAAAAGGCTCTGCAGGCTTTTTAGGCTTAACAAGCATCGGCACGCTTACCCATGCAATGGAGAGTCTTTTGGACTCGCTCCGCGAGGGCAGGCTCTCTATAACTCAACCCATGTCAGACGCTCTTATGGAAGGCACCGATATGCTAAGCGATATGTTTGACGATGTCAATAAAAGCAATAACGTAAATGTTAGCGAACTTGTAACTATCTTAAAAGATTTGAACAGCGGAAACGTGCCAGAAGCAGTGGCTCCTGCGCCTCAGGCTCAGGCAGAGCCAGAACCGGTAGAAGAAAAACGCTCCGTTGCAGATGTACTGGCTCAATTCCCGGAATTAGCGCAATTTGCGGCTGCAGAACCAGCCCCTGCAGCGCCAGCGTCCGAACCAAAACCAGTAGCAACGCCAACGCCTGCAGCTCCAGCTCCAACGCAAGATGACGGCAGCAAACAGCAAGAGAATGGCGGAAAACACGAAGAGTTTTTGCGCATAAAAGTTGACCTCCTTGATCGCCTTATGATGCTGGCTGGAGAACTTGTTCTTGTTCGCAACCAACAGCTAATGCACCTAGAGCAGGCAGATTCCACATTCCGCAGCATAACCCAAAGCCTTGATTCTGTTACAACGGAGCTTCAAGAGACAATAATGCGCACCCGAATGCAGCCCATTGGCACCGTATTTTCTCGTTTTTCTAGAATGGTGCGCGAACTTTCTCGCAAGCTTGGCAAAAAAATTGACTTTGAGACCGAGGGCGATGAAGTTGAACTAGACAAAAATATTTTGGAAGCCATTGGCGACCCTCTAACCCACTTGGTTCGCAATGCTTGCGACCACGGCGTTGAAAACCCAGAAGACAGAATTGCCGCTGGCAAATCCGAATTTGGCAAAGTAACTCTCTCGGCATACCACGAAAGCGGACAAATCCATGTGGATATCAAGGACGACGGCAAGGGTTTAAAGAAGGAAGTTATCCGGCGGAAATGCTTGGAAAAAGGTTTAAAAACAGAAGATGAAATCTCAAGAATGAGCGAGCAAGACATACTCAATCTGGTGCTTTTGCCAGGTTTCTCCACGGCCTCGTCAATTACCGATGTTTCCGGGCGCGGCGTGGGAATGGATGTTGTGAAAACCGGCGTTGAAAAATTCGGCGGCTCAGTATCTTTGACATCCATTGAAGGCGAAGGCTCGGTTGTGAAACTGCGCTTGCCATTGACACTCGCAATAATACCTTCTCTAATAGTTCAAAGCGGCGACGAGCGTTTTGCAATTCCGCAAGTAAATTTGGAAGAACTTGTTTGCCTTTACGACAAAGACGCATTTACAAGAATTGAGTGCGCAGGCGCAAGAGAAGTGTTCCGTTTGCGCGATACTCTGCTCCCGATGGTTCGCTTGCGCGAGGCTCTTGCCAGAGAAAAAATGTTTGACGAAGACACTCTTTCCGAAGTTACGGAGCAAAATTCCGAGGCTCGCAAAGAAATGGCCGAGAAATATAAAGAAGCAGAAGAAGGCGGCCACCCAATTCATTATTCGCTCAACTTTGCAGTTTTGCGTTCAGGAAGCCTGCGTTTTGGCTTGATTATAGATCGCATCCACGGCAGCGAAGAAATTGTGGTTAAGCCTATGCACAGAGCTGTGAAAAGCATCCCGCTCTACTCTGGAGCAACGGTGCTTGGCGATGGCAAGGTAGCTATGATTTTAGATGCCACTGGCCTTGCAAGGCATTATAATGTGCGCGATGTTGGCGGCGGAAAAGATAACAAAAAACAAAAAGCCACAACCGAAGATGGCACCGAGCTACGTTCCCTGCTGTTGTTCTCCAATGGCGGCAAAGAGCAGTTTGGCGTTTCAATGCAAGATGTCAAGCGCGTGGAAGCTATAGAGACAGTTGCCATAGAACGCATTGGCTCTCAAGAATATATAACTTTGGACGGAGTTTCTACGCGCGTTGTGCGTTTGGAAGATGGTCTCCATGTTCAGAGCAGCGAACAGCCGGAAAATATGTTCTTTCTAATTCCGCAAAACGCTCGCAAACCTTATGGCTTGCTGGTTGAAAAATTAATAGATAGCGGTCATTACGAGGTTAAACTCAACAAAGAAAGCTATCAGGCAGAGGGCGTGGAAGGCACTGCCCTAATCAAAAAGAAAATGACAGTTCTGGTTAATTTGGAGCAATTGATGCACCTTGTTGACGGAATGTGGTATGGAGGTCAAGCATGAACTTAGACGAAACAGACGCTTTGATGAATTCAACCCTGCAAATGTGCACATTTCGCATGGCAAATCGCTTGTTTGGAGTTAATATCCTAGATGTAAAGGAAGTTAACGAAAACACAAATGTAACCCCAATTTACCATGCGCCTTCGGATATTTGCGGTTATATAAATATCCGCGGGCAAATCCTGCTTGTGGTTAATTTGCGAGAAACCTTTGGTTTTGACCAAAGGCATAAAGCTGAGGCTGGGCACGGCAAGGTTGTGGTGTTCAAGCCAAGCGTGGATGAGCCATTTGGCATTATGGTAGATGAGGTTTGCGATGTTGTTTCCGTTGAGCACAGCCGCATTGTGGACAGGCGCGCCGGCGAATCAAATGCTTCCGATGCGGTAAGAGAGCTTCGCCGAGCCAAAGATGGCATTGTAATGGGCGTTTGCCCGTTAGACAAGGAATTGCTCCTTGTTTTGAATGCGCGTCATATCTTGGGAAAACAGGCGGTGAAGTCGCTGGATAGCAAATAAAACGGAGGCATTATGTCAGCAGAGCTAGAAGCTAAAATGGAGAAAGCAGTTGATGCTACTCATCGGGAATTTGCCAGATTGCGCACAGGGCAGGCATCGCCAGCTATCTTGAACGATGTAAAATTGGAATATTACGGAGCGCAAACCCCCATCTCGCAGATAGCCACCATAAAAAGCCCCGAACCGAGAATGCTATTTGTTACCCCTTGGGAAAAACAATTCGTAGACCCTATATGCAAGGCTATTTTGGCTGCAAACTTAGGCCTAAACCCCTCAAAAGAAGGCGATGGAGTTAGAATCGCAATGCCTATTCTAACCGCTGAACGCAGGCAAGAGCTGGTGAAAATGGCAAAGAAACACGCAGAAGACGGACGCACAGCCATAAGAAACTTGCGCAGGGAAGCCAACGACGTCATTAAAAAGAACAAGGAACTGCCAGAAGACGAATCCAAAAAAGAAATAGAGAATGTTCAAAAAATCACTGATAAATTTATTGGTGCAATAGACGCTGCCTTGGCAGAAAAGGAAGCTGATATTTTGAAGGTTTAGGTTATGGATAAAGAAATCCAGTTAGAAGAGGCTGCAAAGATATATTTTGGCAGAGCCAAAAAAGCCTTTGCAAATGCACGCCAAAAAATAAAAAAAGCAGCTTTGCGCGAGTCCGTGGAGCTAGACCTGTCTGATATGGGACTTTGCGAGCTTCCGCAAGAACTTTTCGCATTTAAAAAACTTGAAAAGCTGGTTTTAGACGACAATAAAATAGCCTACATCCCAGAAGAAATAACAGAATTAAAGAATCTGCGGCATTTATCAATCAAAGGCAATGGCATTATGGTTTTGCCAAAAAACCTGAGCAAGCTAAAAAAGCTGGAAAGACTATACGTTGGCTACAACACCATATCTAAACTGCCCGATTCAATATGCGATTTGCAAAAATTAAAAATGCTCAACGCCGCCAGCAATCTGTTAACTGCCCTGCCCAAAAACATAGGCAATTTAAAATCTCTTTTAAAGCTGAGCCTGCACGACAACATGGTTGCCTCCCTGCCCAAGTCAATTGGCGATTTGAAAAAATTAAAGGAACTCATTTTAGACAATAATAGCTTGAAGTCCGTCCCTGCAACACTGGCAAACCTGCGCAATTTAGAGGAATTGGTACTTTCTGGAAACGAGTTGAAGAGCATTCCAAAGGAATTTTCAGGATTTAAAAAACTCAACGAACTCCTTTTAGACGAAAATCAGCTGAAAACCCTGCCGCCAAGCTTGGCAAAATGCCAATCTTTAAGCATAATAGGCATTTTTGGCAACCCCATAAAGAACATTCCAAAAGAACTTGCGAATATAGTAAGCAGTGATTAATTCAATGTTTGGGGAGTAAATCAGCATTTTACTATATTATACCTATGAGCGTAAATTCCTACAGACATAACAAGAGCATTCTCTGCATGATTATGGCCGGAGGCCAGGGGAGCAGGCTTTCGCCTCTAACGCGCGACAGGGCAAAACCTGCTGTGCATTTTGGGGGCACTTACCGCATAATTGATTTTGTGCTGAATAATTTCATAAATAGCGGCATATTGAAAATCAAGATTTTAACGCAGTTCAAATCTGATTCGCTCAACAAGCATGTGTCTGCAGCGTGGAGCTTGAACCCAAGCATGGGGCAATATGTGGACTTGGTTCCCGCTCAAATGCGCACTGGAAATGACTGGTATAAAGGCACAAGCGATGCTATTTTCCAAAACATAAATCTTATAACAGACGAGCGTCCAGACCTTGTGGCTATATTCGGCGGCGACCATATATATAAAATGGACATTAACCAGATGGTGAACTTCCACATAAAACGCCAAGCCATGCTCACAATAGCGGCTATTCCGGTTCCCGTTTCGGAAGCAAGTGAATTTGGCATTATAGAAGTGGACGAAAACCATCGCATGATGGGCTTTGAAGAAAAACCAAAAAACAATCCAAAGCAAATACCAAGCCGCCCGGGCTGGTGCCTTGCCAGCATGGGCAACTATCTTTTCACAAGCAAATTTTTGGTGCGGCAGCTTTTGGAAATTCGCAAGCTCAACCCCAAAGCTATAGATTTTGGGCACAATATTTTGCCATATCTTTACCCTGAATATCCCGTTTATGTTTATGACTTTACAACAAATTCGGTTAAAGGCGAGCATCCAAAAACAAATGGGTATTGGCGCGATGTTGGTACAATAGACGCTTTTTACGAGGCGAACATGGATATATGCTTGCAAGAGCCTGTATTTGACCTTTACAACGAAGCTTGGCCAATTCGCACTTTCAACTGGAACATGCCTCCGGCAAAATTTTCTCGCACAGAAACTGACGGCAACATGGGAACCGCTGTAAATTCAATTATTTCAGCAGGTTGCGTTGTAAGCGGAGGCCAAGTGATGAACTCCGTTTTAAGCCCAGGCGTTGTGGTTCAAAAAGAAGCTTTGATTGAAGATTCCATAATTTTCCCAGATGTCACAATAGGTCCAGGCGCAAAAATCCGCAAAGCAATTATAGAAAAAGGATTGCACATTCCAGCGGGATTTGAAATTGGCTACAACCTAGACCGAGATGAAGCATTATTCCATTTAACCGAATCAGGAATTGTGGTACTCGCCAAGGATACAGTGATTAAGGGAAATTAGCTTGAAGGTTATTGAGCGATTTGGCGAAGCAGCGTATGCTTTGTATTATGAGCTTAGGTATTTGGTTTATCTTTTGAGCGAGTCTGTATATTGGAGTACTCTTGGGTACTTTGATAAAATGCGTTTGCCTTTTAAGGGGGCGTTTTCGCTTCAAATGATAAGGCTTGGAAGCTCGGCTGTTATTATAGTTTTTCTTTTGACATTTCTTGTTGGATTAACGCTTTCTTTTCAATCTGCGGTTCAGCTTGAGCTTTTGGGGGCGGGAATTTATTTGGTTCGAGGCATTGCCATTACCGTGTTTATGGAAATTGGGCCGCTAATTACCGCGATTATTTTAGCAGGCAGGTCTGGCTCTTCAATAACTGCGGAAATTGCTTCTATGGTTGTTCAAGAAGAGGTAAAAGCGTTGCGGGTAATGGGCATTCACCCTGTTCAATATCTTGTGCTGCCAAGGTTCCAAGCTATGAGCATAGCCACGCCTATGTTAACCATGCTGGCAAATTTGGCAGGTATTTTTGCAGGCTATTTGGTAGCCATTATTTACATTGGGCTTCCCACCGCTCTGTTTGTTTCTGAGCTAAGAGAAGCGCTCTCGGTAACCATTTTAGCAAAGTCACTTTTTAAAGGTTTGATTTTTGGGTGGCTAATAGCTTTGATTGCCGTTTCAAAAGGCCTTTCTGTGCATGGCGGCGCAGATGCCGTGGGCAAAGCCACAACCAAGTGCGTTGTGTTTTCAATAACGGCTATTATATTGGTAGATGCGGTGTTTTCGTTTTTGTTTTATTGAATTATACCGGTGCATCTGTTCGGCTTATTTTAATCTTGTTAACTCTTTGCCCATTCATGCTCAAAACTTCAAAACGCAAATTTTCCCACACAAAAACATCGCCTGCCTGCGGAATTTTGTTTAGAACAGTCATTGCCATTCCTCCGAGCGTGTGATAAGAATCGGGCTCCTCGCCTGGCAGATCGCTAAGGGAAAATTTTTCCATAATTGAATGAATATCCGTTAAGCCATCCGTTACCCATGCGTTATTCTGCATGTTCAAACTATCCTCAGAAAGGGAGGGCAGTTCAGATTCCGCTACAAGCACGGAAGTTATATCTTCTAAAGTGACTATGCCGCTGCAAACTCCGTATTGGTCTATAACAAGAGCCATTGGGTCTTTAAATTTTTGCATTTTGCGAAGAGCATCCATTGCATTTACGGATTCCGGCAAAAATAGAGGCGGTTTTATCATCGCCTGTATATTAAATTGACCGCCTGCGGCAAGCTGGCAGAGCAGGTCGTGCGCATTTACGGTTCCTATGGGGTTTTCCAAACTTTCTTCGGCAACCGGGAATTGCGAAAATTCGCTGAGCATAATAATTCCGCGCAACTCGTCTTTGCTCATATCCAGCTTGAGCCATTCAACCAAAAGCCTTGGAGTCATAACAGAAGCAATGTTTCTGTCAGACAAATTGAATACCCGCTTTACCATGGTAAGCTCGTCTTTTTCTATACCGCCTTCTTGATGGCCCTGCTTTGCCATCTGCTGAAGCTCCTCGGCTGTTACCGGGCGTTTTATACTTTCGTGCAAGTTAAACGGGCGAAGTATCACATCGCCAGAAAAATCAAGCAGCCAAACAATGGGTTTTAGGATTATTGAAAGCCAATAGGTAAAAGGGGCAAAAAAACAAGCAAGTTTTTCCGAAAATTGCAGAGCCAGCCTTTTAGGCACAAGTTCGCCAATAATCAAGGTAAAATAAGTCACAATAACAATAACGGCAGGCAATGCTACTATGCTTGCGTATTTATTTAGCACAGGCAAGCCAGCCAAAAAATTCTCAAAAGGGATTGAAAGCTTTGCTCCACCATAAGCTCCAGCTAAAATTCCAATTAAAGTAGTGCCTGTTTGCATGGTCGGAAACAATATGTTCATATCATCAAAAATCGCCATAGCTCGTGCCGCCCCCCACTTGCCATCCCGTTTCATTTGCTCCAAAAGAGATTGCCTAGAAGAAACAAAAGACATTTCAATAAGCGAAAAAATGCCGCTCGCCAACATTAGAAGAAGCAAAGTGGAGATATGGAGGAGAATCATTTGGAGGAGAAAATACAATTTTCTAAATTAACTTTATTAACCTACGGAGGCAGTTTTATGAAACCTTTATCTAAAAGAATTGCTGAAATTCATCCGTCTATGACTGTTGAAATAGATACCCTTGCCAAGCGGTTATCCACCGAAGGCAGGTCTATTTGGAGCCTTGCCGTTGGGGAGCCGAATTTTGACACGCCGCTTCACATAAAAGAAGCTGCCATAAATTCCGTGAACAAAGGGCTTACGCGCTATACTGCGCCAAGCGGAATGCAGTCATTCAAAGATACCGTTTGCGAAAAATTTTTGAAAGAAAATAAACTGACCTACTCTTCGGAGCAAATCGTTGCTACTTCTGGCGCAAAACACGCTGTTTTTAACGCAATATCCGCAATTGTCGATGAAGGCGATGAGGTGCTTATACCCACTCCCTGCTGGGGAACATATACGGAACTGGTTCGCTATTGCGGCGGAGCGCCTGTTTTTATGGAATGCTCAATTGACGATAATTTTAGATTGAAAGCGGAGCAGATTTCAAAAGCCATAACGCCAAAAACCAAAGCGATAATTTTGAACAGCCCATGCAACCCAACAGGAGTAACTTATAGCAAAACCGAGCTTGAGGCCATGGCAAAGGTAATTGCAAAAAACAATTTATACTGCATAGCAGACGAAATATATGAACATTTAGTTTACACCAAAGAGCCGCAAGTTTCAATAGCCGCATTGCCGGATATGCAAGAACGAACGGTGGTTGTAAACGGATTTTCAAAAACCTACTGCATGACAGGCTGGCGAATAGGCTACCTTGCCGCCCCTTTGGCTATAGCAAAAGAAATAGCGAAAATGCAAGGGCAAACTACGCACCATCCTTCCAACATTTCGCAATACGGAGCAATTGCCGCTCTGAACGGTCCCTTTGATTCTGTGCTCGAAATGAAACAGGAATTTGCCGAGCGAATGCATAGAATGAGCGAAACGCTGGAATCCATTGAAAACATCCGCTTTCCAAAACCCGAAGGCGCTTTTTATCTATTTGTGGATGTTAGCGCATATTATGGAAAAAAAACCGCAAACGGCACGCAAATCTCAAATTCAATAGATTTCTGCAAAGCTTTGCTGGATGAACATGGCGTGGTAATAGTGCCGGGCATAGCATTTTGCCTAGATTCCTGCGTCCGCTTTTCCTTCACAGCCTCCCTGCCAACAATCAGCGTAGCAATGCCAAAATTTAAGGAGTTTGTGGAAGGGATGGCGTAACATATATATCCTGTCAATCCTAAAATCCTGAAAATCCTGGTTTAGTTTTCTACATTACTATTCCCACTTCAAAAAGAGGTTTCAAAATGAATTACTTCAATACTTTGCCGTTTCGCATTCAGCTGGAAGAGCTTGGCAAGTGCCGTTTTATGGACGCTTCAGAGTTCGCCAATGGGGTAGAAGCGCTTAAAGGCAAAAAAATTGTGATTATCGGCGCTGGAGCGCAGGGCTTGCACCAGGGGCTTAATTTGCGCGATAGCGGGCTTGATGTGTCTTATGCTTTAAGGCAGTCTGCTATTGATGAAAAGAGAGCCAGCTTTGTGGGTGCAACCGAAAATGGATTTAAGGTTGGAGTGTATAAAGATTTGATTCCTTCTGCGGATTTGGTTTGCAACCTAACGCCAGATAAGCAGCATTCCATAGTTGTTGCAGAAGTTATGCCCTTGATGAAAAAGGGTTCTGCGCTCCTTTACAGCCACGGTTTCAATATTGTGGAAGAAGGAATGCAGATTAGAGAAGATATCACCGTGATTATGGTTGCCCCGAAAGGTCCTGGCTCAGAGGTTCGCACGGAATACGTGCGCGGTTTTGGCATGCCTGCTCTTATTGCGGTTCAAAGGGAAAATAACCCTGAAGGCAAGGGTTTGGAATACGCAAAAGCTTATGCGGCAGGCTTGGGCTGCGATCGCGCCGGTGTTTTGGAAAGCTCTTTTATTGCCGAGGTTAAAAGCGATTTGATGGGTGAGCAAACCATATTGTGCGGAATGCTGCAAACAGGCACTCTGCTTTGCTACGACCGCATGGTTCAGCTTGGCGTTGAACCTGCTTATGCATCCAAACTTTTGCAGCATGGATGGGAAACAATTTCCGAAGCTCTGAAGCAGGGCGGCATTACAAATATGATGGACAGGCTCTCAAACCCTGCAAAAATAAAGGCTTTTGAACTTTCCGAAGAATTGAAAACCATAATGAAACCGCTTTATCAAAAGCACCAAGACGATATTATATCTGGCGAATTTTCTGCGAACATGATGAAAGACTGGGCAGATGGCGACAAAAAATTGCTGGGCTGGCGCGAAGCTACAGGCAAAACTTCTTTTGAGAAAACTGCCGCTGCTGAATCCACTATTTCGGAGCAGGAGTATTTCGACAGGGGAGTGCTTATGGTTGCAATGGTGAAGGCTGGCGTTGAATTGGCTTTTGAAATAATGGTAAGCGCAGGCATGAAACCCGAATCTGCCTACTATGAATCTCTGCACGAAACCCCGTTAATCGCAAATTTGATTTCTCGCAAAAAACTCTACGAAATGAACAGAGTAATTTCCGACACTGCAGAATATGGTTGCTATTTGTTCGCAAACAGCTGTATTCCGTTGCTGGAAAACTTTATGCAGGCACAAGGCAAAGATGTTATTGGCGCAGCGTTCAACGAAGGCAAGTCCAACAGAGTTGATAATCGTCGCTTGATTGAAGTCAATGCCGCGATAAGGCAGCATCCGGTTGAAGAAATCGGCGCATGGCTGCGTAGCAAGATGCGTGGGATGAAGCAGCTGTGAAGCTAGGAATTTCCACCTGCCCCAACGATACTTTTATTTTTCAGAATTTGATTGAAGGCAAGGTTAAAGCTTCTTGCCAAATTTCAGTTGAATATGCAGATGTTCAAACCTTAAACGAAAAGGTTTTGGCAGGCGTTTTGGATGTGGCAAAAATTAGCTGCGCAGTGTATCCGCTTGTTAAAGACAAATACAGAATTTTAGACAGCGGCGGCGCTATGGGCTATGGCTGCGGTCCTTTGCTTTTGTCTTCTGAGAGCGAAAATTTCAACGAGGAGCAGCCGGTTTGTTTGCCGGGGAAAAATACAACTGCAGCGGCGTTGTTTTATTTTTGGGCTAAAAAAAAAGAATATTCTCCAAAAATTTCTTACATGCGTTTTGACGAACTTTACAGCAATTTATGTTCAAAAAATGCTGCGCAGGGCGTAACAATCCACGAGCATCGCTTTACATGGCAGCGTGATGGTTTGCATTTGATAGCAGATTTAGGCGCATTTTGGGAGCAGGAGCTGAATGCTCCGATTCCGCTTGGATGCGTGGTTGCCAAGCGCAGTTTGGGCGAGGAGTTTGCCAAAGCAATGGATGTGTGCATTCAAGAGAGTTTGCGGCTGGCGTGGAAAAGAGAGCAGCCTGTGAGCGATTTTGTTAGGAGGCTTGCTCAGATTGAGGACGATGAGATTATTTTGCAGCATATTAAAATGTTTGTCAATGAGTATTCTATGAAGAGAGGGGTAGAAGGGGAGAGGGCGATGCTTGGTTTTGAGCAGATTATAAGCAAAATTTAAAAAAAATCAAAAAAAAATAAAAAAAGTCACTTTTCATCGGATTTTACCCCCTTTTTTCCGTCTAATGCATAGATGGAAAAAAATAAAAGTTTTAGAGCCTTTTTTGAGGGTCTAAACCGTTACCCCGCATGTGCGGGGGCGGTTAGCGTTCTTTTGGCGCTTGGAGCAGCCAAGCAATGGCAAATAGCATTTTTGCTCTGTTTATGGATTTATGCTCTAAGTCCAGCTTTGCGCAAAGTTTCGTTTGCGGTTTGCGCGGTTATTCTTAGCCATTATTTTTCGCAAAAAGATGGTTTCAGCTTTATGGAAAATCCGCCGGCAAGCGGCATTGGCTATGTGGAAGAGACTTTAAACAGGCCAAATGGCTATGCGGTTATTTTGCAAACCGATTTTGGAAAAGCGAGGCTGAGCTACGCTGGCGAAAAAACGCCGCTCCCCGGCGATAGCGTTTTTTGGCAGGCCAAATGGTTTCCTGCTGCGCCGCCAACTATGCCGGGCGCCTTTAACGGTCCTGAGTGGATGCGGTCTCAAGGCTATAGAGCCAGCGGAAGCATGGAAAGCGTTCAGATTTTGAGCAGCAGATTTTCTTTTCAAAGATTTTCATTTTCAATAAAGCAAAAAGCGGAGCAAAGATTTTCAAAGTTTTATGAAAGGCAAGAAACAGCTTTGCTCATGGGGTTGCTGCTCGGCGACCGCTCCGGTATTTCCGAAACTTTGCAAAATGATTTCAGGAGAACAGGGCTGGTGCATGTTTTGAGCATTTCTGGCTATCATGTTGTTATGCTTGCCGGAATGCTCACATTGTTTTTAAGATCGCTTCGCTTGCCTCGCAAATTTTCGCAAATTTTGTCAATAGTTCTTATGTGCGTTTATGCGCCCATAACAGGCGGCTCTGCTGCGGTGTGGCGCGCGGTGCTTATGTTTTGCGTTGTTGAGTGCGGCAGCCTTTTTCAAAAAACAAAAAATTCCATAAACGCCCTTGGAGTGGCGCTGATTTTCATCTTGCTCTTTAACCCTGAGCAGGCGTTCCATGCAGGCTTTCAGCTCTCCGCAGCGGCAACCTTGGGCATCTTGCTTGGCCAGCGTATAAAACTGCCAGATTTTAATGGCAAAATAGGCAAATTTTTCTCCTCTTTTTTCATAGAATCCAGCTTTATTACGCTTTGCGCAACGCTTAGCACTTTGCCTTTGCTGGTTTTTCACTTTCAGGCATTTTCGCCAATTTCCTGGCTTGGAAACTTAGCAGTGGTTCCTCTTGTAGGCTTAGGTATGCAGGCTGGAGTGCTGTCGTTTGCTGGAGTTCATCCTTTTGTTTGCCAGATTTTTGCGGACTCTGCAACCATTCTTTTGCGAAGCGCCTCAGCTATCACTGCCTTTTTAGCGGAAAATCCATACGCCTCATATACCGTTGGGCCTTGGCCTTTGCCGCTTTTGTTTGCGGTTTCGGCTTTGGTTGTTTTGCTGCCTTTTATAAAAGGGCAAAATACCTGGGGCCGCAGGCTTGCTATTTTCTGTTTGCTTTTCTGCTCCTGCTTTTTTGTTGGCGCAGAGATAAAAAAAAATCTGTTCCCGAGCTGGAGCGCAACTTTTCTTGATGTTGGCCAAGGCGACAGCATTTTGCTGAAAAGCCCGTCGGGGCGTTTTTACCTTGTGGATACAGGTCCGCCGCTCAGAAAGCGGAGCATGGCGCGCGATAAAATTATTCCCTTTTTTCGCTCGCAGGGGATTTCAAAAATAGATGCCATTATAATATCTCACCCTCATCTAGACCACTATGGCAATATGGAGGATATTTTAAAAGAGTTTCCGGTACAAGAGCTTTGGACCACAGCTTGCGCCCAAAGCTTTGAGGATAGCGTTTGGCAGGCTGCACTGAAAACCGCTAGGTCAAAAGGCGTGGAAGTAAAGAACTTGCATAAGGGCCTGAATATAAAAGAGGAGCTGTTTCTTTCAAAAAACGAGTGGAATTTAACGGTTCTCTACCCAGATTCTTCAATATGCGAAAAAAATCAAAACAATAACTCCATAGTTTTAAAGGCTCACGGGCTTGGGCAATCGCTTCTTTTGACAGGGGATTTGGAAAAACAGGGAGAAACCGCTTTGCTGCCGCTAGATATAAAGAGCCATGTCCTCAAGCTTGGCCACCATGGCAGCAGAACCTCCAGCGCAATGGAATTTTTGGAGCGGGTAGAGCCTGGTTTAGCGATTATTTCCGTTGGCCAGAGAAACCGCTACAGGCATCCAAGCTTAGAGGTTCTGGAAAGGCTGGATAGCTTGGGGGTTAAGCATTACGAAACTCGCGAAAAGGGGAGCATTAGGGTGGAGTTTGGAGGGAATTC
The DNA here is from genome assembly GCA_009777135.1 of Candidatus Fibrimonadales bacterium. GTDB lineage: Bacteria > Fibrobacterota > Fibrobacteria > Fibrobacterales > Fibrobacteraceae > Fibrimonas. The sequence goes on along the minus strand of WRMM01000020.1, from coordinate 1,265 downwards.
AGCGTTTCTTGCACGTTTTCTTCCGTATTCTTCAGCACAGAGCGGCATATTTTTATTAAATCCGCCGCCTCCTTAACCAGCTCTGCAAGCTCGTCAATGCCAACATTTGAGCGATCTATGTTTTCCAAGATCTCTTCTAGCCTTTTAATGGCTTCGCTATATTTTAGGTTCGCTGAACTCATAAAACACCCCAAAAACTAGAAAATCGGGGGTCTAGACCCTCCTATAGAGGCTCGTTTCCCTCAAAAAAGCGAAAAAAATGCTTTTTTTCAAAAAAAAATGCTCTACTTGAAAAAAAAAAATGTATTTTCAACAGAACCACCTGGAGTATTTATGGATTTATTGCAAAATCTTGAAAGTGTGTTGGAATTGTTTAAAGCGGACTACGCCAAGTTCGAGCGTGGCAATAAAACTGCCGGAACCCGTGCACGTAAACACTTGCAGAATATTAAAAAAACAGCTCAAGAGCTGCGAAATACAATACAAAGTGTGAAAAAAGAAGATGGAAGTACCTAATTGGAGATTATGGCTTAATATGTGTAAAAATTTTTCTCTTGCTGTTCTTGGAATCGCACTGTTTTTTAGCGCGGTGTCCGCTAAAACCATTCGGGTTCCTCAAGATTATAAAACCATATCCGATGCGCTCGGAAATGCGGATGCTGGCGATACCGTTTTTGTCAGGCGCGGTGTTTATAACGAGAATGTAACTCTCGTTATGGATGTAGTGCTTAAAGGCGAAGATCCTTTGACTACCATAATAGATGGAGGTCGCAGAGGGCCAACCGTTATGGGTGTGACCGAATCGGAAATTTCTCATTTTACCATTCGCAATGGCTTGGAAGGAATTCTCTGTGAAAATACCGGTGGTCTTTATATTCACAACAACATTGTTCTGGATAACCACGCCACAGGCATAGCGGCATTTATTTCGTTGCCTTCGGTTGCAAACAACGTTGTTTATGGCAATCGATGGAGCGGTATTTTAGCTTGGGGTGCTAAGTCCCTAGACTCTAAAATTGAACACAATGTGGTGCTTCGCAACGGTTTTTCCGGGCTTGCGCTGAAGGGTCCATCCAATGTTGTTGTTGTGAATAATATTTTTATGGAGAACCATTACTACGGTGTTTATGCAGATCCTGCATCCGGTCAAACTCGCATGAGCTTTAATAATATATATAAGAATTATTATCCTTTCAACCGCTTTATTAAAATAGACAGAACCAATGTCTCTTTAGAACCCATGTTCCGCAATCCATCTATCTTTA
>WRMM01000019.1 GCA_009777135.1 Candidatus Fibrimonadales bacterium | reverse complement strand
TCAACAAAAAGTCCTACGATGAGCAGACTTCGGCTGTGTACAACATCCTCCAGGAGTTTAATGGAAATTACAGAAATGATGTTGAGGTTGTAAAGATTGACGAGATGGTAGAGGAGTTGGAAACGTGCAACAAGGCTGTTGATGCTTTGATTAAGAAACGCATGAAAGAGGCTTCGCAGAAGAACACCGACAATTTGAAAGCGGTGCGTGTGAGCGTTGACAAGTATTATCTTGACATCAGGAAACGCATAAATGCGGCTGTTGTTATTGAGGGCGAGGAGGCATACTCGCAGTTTATTACTGAAATGAATGTTCTGGTTGATAGGTATAAGATACTGTTGGCGAGGACTAAAAAGACTGCTACAAAAAAATCACACTCTTCAACAATAGGAGAATAAAATGAGAAAAATCGCAATAATACTAGTCTCGTTTTGCATGGCAACTTTCGCCCAGCAAAAAGGTTCTTTCACCGACTCACGAGACGGGAAAAAATATAAAACCGTTAAAATAGGCACCCAAACCTGGATGGCACAGAATTTGGATTATGGAGGCGCCAACGATGATATAGGAATGTGCTATGATAAAAAACCTGAAAATTGCAAAAAGTATGGTTCGTTATATTCTTGGGACGAGGCGATGAAAGTTTGCCCTCCCGGCTGGCATTTGCCAAGCGACAAGGAATGGCAAGTGCTTGTGGACTTTGCGGGCGGCGATGAAGCTGCTGGGAAAAAGCTTAAATCCAAAAGCGGCTGGAGCAAACACGAGTGCAAATACACAATTGAAAGCGTATCAGATCGCGGTAAAGTTACGGTTACAGAACACGATAACTGTGCCGTCACAGATGAATACGGCTTTGCAGCTTTCTCGGGCGGCTTCGGCTTCTCTGGTGGCAGCTCCTACAATGTCGGCAACGGCGGCGGCTGGTGGAGTGCTACGGAGAGCGATGCCAGCAACGCTTGGAACCGGATCATGCACTACAGCTACGAGTTAGTGGTCAGGGGCAACTCCGATAAGAGCTACCTGCTCAGTGTGCGTTGTTTGCAGGACTAAGCAGCCCATAGCGTAAACAGTGGGCAAACTCCCCAAACTTCACTTCCCAAGGGTTTGGCAAGGGTAAACAAAAACGGGAAAAAATATAGGAGGCTTTATGCCAATTAACAGAGACCAATTTAATGAATTGGGAAACATTGAAATCGCAAGTTGGGCAGTCTGCAAGGATTTGTTGCTGGAAGATTGTTGCCGGGAGGAAGAAAAATGAACATGGAAAAACCTTTTTGCAAAGCTTTAGGGCTGTCAGTATAGGAGGCAGGTATGGAGCTTTTATTTTTTTGGCTTGGTTTTTTTGGCCTCTCTTTTTTAGTAGTATGTTCACTTATTGGTGAAGATAAATTTTCTAAAGTTTGCCGTGGCATTTTAATCGTTGCACCCATTGTAGCCATTATTGCTTGGCTGGCTACGGATATTATGGAATTTTTCCTTGGCATTTTAATTGCTGCAGCAATTATTATTTGGCTGTATAGAAGAATTAAGGCTGAAAAGCATTGGCGTTACGGCAATTATGAGCATAATAATAAAAAAGATTACTGGAGCGCTGTTAATTACTATACAAAAGCTATTAATATTAGTAAAAAGGCTAAATATTATTATAGCCGAGGAAACTCCTATCTTAATAGAGAAGATTACGATGCCGCTATTGAAGATTACACAAAAGCTATTAATATTAGTAAAGATGCCATGTATTATAATAACCGAGGACATTGCTATTTTAATAAGAAAGATTACGATGCCGCTATTGAAGACTACACAAAAGCTATTAATATTAGTAAAGATGCCATGTATTATAATAACCGAGGACATTGCTATTTTTATAAAAAAGATTACGATAAAGCTATTGAAGACCACAAAGAAGCTATTAATCTTCGTAAAGATGCTGTGTATTATGGTAGCAGAGGACATTGCTATTTTAATAAGAAAGATTACGATAAAGCTATTGAAGACTACACAAAAGCAATAGAATTTAAAAAAACGGCTAAAAATTACAAAAACCGTGCAAAAGTTTACAAACAAAAGGGGGATTATAATTCTGCAACTAAAGATTTGGAAAAAGCAATGAGTTTAGCATGTGATTATTCTGAATTATCAGAACTTTATACAATGCGTTCAAAAATTCATTTGCAAAAAGGCGCTGAAGCCGCTGAAGCCGCTGATAATGATAGTTTAATTGCCGCTAAATATAGAAATCTGGTTCAAGCAGTGCGTGTCGTATGCGGAGAAGCAAAAGAAACTTTCACAGATCCAAGGGATGGCAATAAATACAAAATCGTAAAAATAGGCGAGCAGATTTGGATGGCAGAGAATTTGAACTGCGTTGCAGATGGTAGTGCATGCTACGGTAACAATCCGGAAAATTGCAAAAAATATGGCAGGCTTTATAATTGGGCTGCAGCTAAGGAAGTTTGCCCTCCCGGTTGGCATCTGCCTAGCGATGCGGAGTGGGATGTTCTCGTAAAGTATGTGGATCCTAATTTAAAGTATGTGGATCCTAATTGGACATCAAATGATGAAAAGGGCAATGTTTCAGGCTTTCATTTGAAAGCGAAATATAGCTGGGAAAAAAATGGCAACGGGCAAGATACTTTCGGTTTTTCGGCTCTCGCGGGCGGCTGGAACAGCTGCTGGAGCAGTGTCGGCGGCTCAGGCTACTGGTGGAGCGCCACGGAGTACAATGCCAGCAAGGCTTGGGACCGGAGCATGCGCTACAACCGCGAGGACGTGAAAAGGAACTACAGCGGTAAGGACGCTCTATATAGTGTTCGTTGCTTGCGAGACACGCAGCCCATAGCGTAAACAGTGGGCAAACTCCCCAAACCCCACTTCCCAAGGGTTTGGCAGGGGTAAACAAAAACGGGAAAAAATATAGGAGGCTTTATGCCAATTAACAGAGACCAATTTGATAAATTGGGCAAAATTGAAATCGCAAGTTGGGCAGTCTGGAGCCCAGGATACCAATGGAATCCAGACCATGGAGACTGCGTAGAAGCTTGTAATGATAAGCGCGTAAAGTTTATGTGGGAACAACAGGGAGTATTAAAAAATGATGTTGTGTTTTTAGCCTTTAATCCGTCTGGCAGAGATAGCGGTTCTCGGGAATTTCGGACATTCGGAAATTTCCATTCCATTAGACAAGGAACATCAATGGCTGGTTGCGCAGATATGGTACTGAAAGAAATTATACCGCCTTTTGAAAATCTTCATGGCGCTTATATGACTGATTTATCAGAGCAAATAGAAAATAATCCTGAGAGAGTTAGAATTATAGTAAAAGAAGCTAAAACATTATTTGAGGAACAATTGAAAATTCTCGGCTCTAAGAGATATTATGTTATTTGCTTTGGTATTAGTAAAGATTTTACATTTGAAGTAATAAAGAAAATTTATAAACCAGCAAAACAACCTAAAGAAATCGGTTTAAAAGTAAAAAAATATGAATATAATTGCCAAGACTATGAGTTTATATTTTATGGCGTGTATCATTATACTTATAACTGTTCAATACATGCTGAAGTAAAGAAAGCGCAATTAGAAATAGTAAATAAAGACATAGGCATAGAAAAAGCTAACATAGCTCAACGGAGATAAAAAATGAAACAATTGCTTAGTCTGGACTTTGATTGCAAGGATTTGCTAACCAAAAGAATTACTCGCCGAGTGGCGCTTAATCTTGCAGAGGTTTTCTGTTTTCGGAACCTTTGCTCGCACAACCTTAGAAAACAATGGAGAATGCTATGAAAAAAGCATACAAAAAACCTGTTCTTATCGCAAAAAACAGCCCACAAGGCAGCTACGCTTCGGGATGCCCTGTGAATTATGAGGGCACTCAATGTCGCGGTTGCGAAAGAACACAGTAAAAAAACAAAGCAACTTTGGCTGCTTGATGCGGCCAAAGTTGTCCGCAAATTTTTAAAACAGGAGAACACAATGCATTACCGCCTTTGCAAAAATAGCTTTGTCCGCTCAATCGGCACATACGGCTATATCTATTCCCAGCTCACAAAACGCGACCGAACATACAGCGAATCGGGCAAGGAATTTTTAGAAACCCTTTCGCGCAAACCGCAAAGCCTGCAAACTTTGCTAGAAAAAATAATGCCGAAATTTGAAGGCGTTACTGCGGAAGAACTCAAAAACGACCTTCTGGAATTTCTGCAAAATCTGGAACAAGACCGCTACATAACTTCCAGCGAAACAGAACCGCTTTTCACTTACGCAGAAAACCCAAAAACCGCCGTCTATAACTATATGCAAAACCCCGACGACGCCTCAGAATATGCAGACACATCAGAAATCCTGCTTGCGGAATATCTGAAACGACCGCATATCCATTGATGCCAAATTGAGCTGACAAGCCGCTGCAATGAACGCTGCCTGCATTGCTACATTCCGCACGAACTCAAAACGGAAATTCTGCCTTATGAAGTAATAGAAAACGTATTGAAACAGCTGAACGAAATAGGAACCCTAAGCTTAACGCTTTCGGGCGGAGAAGCTCTTTCTCACCCCGACATAGCAAAAATTCTGCTAAAGGCTCGCGAACTTGATTTTTCCATAAACTTGCTCTCAAACCTAACCCTGCTCACTCCCGAGCTTGTGCAAATTTTAAAAGAAACAAACCCAAGCCTAGTCCAAACCTCGCTCTACTCCACTATCCCCGAAGAACACGACCACATAACGCAGCTAAAAGGCTCGTTCGCAAAAACCGCCTCAGCCATAGACGCTCTTATTGCGGAAAATATCCCTGTGCAAATAAGCTGCCCGGTTATGAAATCAAATTTCCGCTCATACAAAAACGTTCTTCAATACGCCCAAAAACGCAAATGCAAAGCGCAAACAGATTTCATTATGATGGCTCGCTACGATTTTTCAACAGACAATTTAAATGAACGGCTGAACGAAAAAGAAACCGAAGAGCTGATTAAAGACATCATGGCTTATGATAAGCAATACAGCGAATTGATAGATACGCCGGTCAAGAAGAAAAGCCGCGAAGAAACGGAGAAAGAAGCTATATGCGGAGTGGGGCGCGACAATCTTTGCATAGCGGCTTCTGGCGTTGTTTATCCGTGTTCGGGCTGGCAGGGCATGGCTCTTGGCAATGTGAAGGAACAGCCTGTCAAAGATATATGGGAACGTTCGCCAAAAATGCTTGAGCTTCGCTCCATAACCAAAGGCAGTTTTCCGCAATGCTTGGACTGCGAAGACAGGCTATTCTGCGCAATGTGCCTTGTGCGCAATTTCAACGAAAACAATGGCGATTACCTAAAAATCAACCCTCATTTTTGCAATGCAGCAAAAATTAACCGCAAAATTATAGAGGAGGCGAAAAACCCATGAGCAAACGCAGATACATCCCCAAGCTTTGCCTAATCAGCTTAATGCTTATTCTTGCCAGCGTGTCAATTGTTGGTTGCTTAGACGATGAGCAGGCCACGGAAAACATAGGCGAACGCATCCGAAAAAAAGTAGCCAAAATACTTCCAAAGTTTAACAACGATAAAAAGCTTGAGATATATAAGCAATTCATTGAAGACCAAGTTCGAGGCGAGTATGAAAGCAAAATATTTCGACTCAATGAAACAATCGATTCACTCAATAAGCGTCTGAAAATAGCCGAAAAGCGAAATGAGCAGTTAGATAATAGGGTTTATGAGCCAAGCAAATCATGTTCAGCTGTTTGTGCAACAACTTTCAGTGCTAGTCATTATGGACATACTGTTAATTCAGGAAACATAGATAATCAAGAACCATTTGAAGAACTTAGTTTAAGTTTGGATGTCTCAGTAGAAGATCTCCGAAAAAAGATCGAAATTCAATGCTCAACTAAGCACGATATGAAAAAACGTTGCATCGGAATGGGTAAACATATTTTTGTCACCAGATTCTCTAATGAAGAATTAACTGTCACATTTTCTAGGTAATTAGGAGGATCATGATATGATTACAAATTTCAAACTCGGCTTGATATTTCCGTGTATATTGCTGTTGGCTAATATGGCTCGTTCACAGTTCAACAGTGACTCAACTAGTTTTACTGACAAGCGAGATGGTAAAACTTATAAAATAATAAAACATAGACAATATCATTGGTTTGCCGAAAATTTAGACTATGCTGGTGAACCTAATAAAATCATAGGGCGTAAATTACAAAATGCATATGATAAAGGAGATTCGCTTTATGGCCGAGCTTATGATTTTTTCGAAGCCAAAAGTGCTTGTCCAGCTGGATGGCATTTACCGTCAGTGTGGGATTGGATGACTTTTTGGCCGGGCAAGAAATACAATGAATTTTTAGATCCTAAACGAGTATTATCGACTACGGCTTGGTCTATTCTAACTGATACTATAGTCACCTATGATAAACGTGGCAATAAGTCTGTTAAAATAACTAATCCAAATGGAACTAATTCGACGGGAATGAATATAATTCCTGTGCCAGACTATAAACTCGGGAGAAATTTTGATCCACCTAAATATTGGACAAAGTCATTTAGACATTTAGTATCAGAACCTTTGGCTTTTAGAATGAGTCATGATTTTGTGAGCACTAATTCCGAATATCCTTATCTCGATTATTCCGTTAGATGTATACACTATAAGAATGGCAAAGTTCCACCAAATCCACGAGCAGGCTACATAGCCAAATAACTAAGGAGGAAAACATGACTAACAAACACAACCCGAAAACTCAGCTTGCGGCTTTAGTAAGGGAATATGGCGGCTTTATTCAAATCCCGGAAGATTTGAAAACAGTGGAAATATGCAAACTCGCTGTGGAAATATGGGACCGCAATTTACAGTTTGTCCCGGAAAGCTTGAAAACAGTGGAGATGTGCCAAATCGCTTTGGAAAAAGAATGGAAAAATTTCAAGTATATTCCAGAAAAGTTTAAAACGGCAGAGCTATGCAAACTCGCTGTGGAGAATTATGGCGATGCTCTTGAGTCTGTCCCGGAAAACTTGAAAACGGCGGAGCTGTGCAAAACCGCTGTGGAAAATTATGGCTCTGCTCTTGAGTATGTCCCAGAAAACTTGAAAACGGCAGAGCTGTGCAAAATCGCTGTAGAAAGTCGTGGCGGTACTTCTAATGCTCTTAAGTATGTCCCGGAAAATTTGAAAACGGCGGAGCTGTGCAAAACTGCTGTGAAAAGTCATGGCGATGCTCTTAGGTATGTTCCGGAAAGCTTGAAAACGGCAGAACTGTGCCTAATCGCTGTGAAAAAAGAATATCAAAATGCTATTAAGTATGTTCCGGAGAACTTGAAAACGGCGAAGCTGTGCAAAATCGCTTTGAAAAAAAATGATGATGCTATTGATTATTTTCCAGAAAGTTTGAAGACTGAGGAATTGTATTATGAAAAAGTTATAAAAAACAGCGATAGGTATGCAACGGATATGCTTTTATGGCATGCCGGATTCTATCGCACATAGCGAAACTTTCTTCAAGGAGTGTATATGCCATTTGTCAGAAACAAAATCGTTTTTTCCTTTGCGAAAGAAGTGTTGGAAGTTCTTTTTACAAACTTCAAACTCGGTTTAGTTTTCGCATCAATCTTGGTCTTTGTCAATATTGCGCAAGCACAGTTCAACAACGACTCAACTAATTTTACAGACAAGCGAGATGGGAAGACATACGCAATAGTAAAATATAAGCAATTTTACTGGTTTGCTGAAAATCTAGACTATGCTGGGGAACCCAATAAAATTGTTGGACGTAAATTGCAAAATGCATATGATAAAGGGGATTCGCTTTACGGCAGAGCTTACGATTTTTTTGAGGCTAAAAACGTTTGTCCAGCTGGATGGCATTTACCGTCAGTGTGGGATTGGATGACTTTTTGGCCGGGCAAGAAATACGATGAATTTTTAGATCCTAAACGAGTATTATCGACTACGGCTTGGTCTATTCTAACTGATACTATAGTCACCTATGATAAACGCGGCAATAAGTCTGTTAAAATAACTAATCCAAATGGAACTAATTCGACGGGAATGAATATAATTCCTGTGCCAGACTATAATCTTGGACGAAATAAATCGGTTCCCATATATTGGACAAAATCTTTCGTGCATTTAGTTTCAGAGCCCTTAATGTTTCTAATGGACACAGATTTTATAGTTACTGAGTTAAGGTCCCCATATAATGACTATTCAGTCAGATGTATATACTATAAGAATGGAAAAGTCACGCCTAATCCACGAGCTGGATATCGGGCTCAACATTAACAAAGGAGACAAACAATGTCAAACAAACATAACCCAAAAATTCAGCTTGCAGCTTTAGTAAGGGAATATGGCGGATTTATTCAAATCCCGGAAAATTTGAAAACAGCGGAAATATGCAAAATCGCTGTGGAAAAAAATGAGAAAGATATTTATTTTGTTCCAGAAAGTTTGATGCAATATATGTAATGGATTCGTTTGCTTGGGAATTAAAAAATGGATGAATTAGGATATGCGAAAGGCTGGGATACTTGTGAGCGTGATTATCCTGAAGCTTGGTTTCATTATTTGACAGAGAAATACGGCTGTTTCTACAATATTCCAGAAGATCTAAAAACAGAAACAGTATGCAAAATCGCTGTGGAATATGATGGCCATGCTCTTGCGTTTGTCCCGGAGAATTTGAGAACAGAGGAGTTGTGCAAAACCGCTGTGAAAAATAATTGCGATGCTCTTAGGTATGTCCCAGAAAACTTGAAAACGGCGGAGTTGTTCAAAACCGCTGTGGAAAATGAGGGCTTTGCTCTTACGTTTGTCCCGGAAAATTTGAAAACGGCGGAGCTGTGCAAAATCGCTGTGAAAAATCGTGGCAATGCTCTTGGGTTTGTCCCAGAAAATTTGATAACAGCTGAGCTGTGCAAAACCGCTGTGGAAAATCGTGGCAATGCTCTTTTTCATGTCCCAGAAAATTTGAAAACGGCAGAGCTGTGCCAAATCGCTGTGGAAAATGATGGCGATGCTCTTGAGTATGTCCCTGAAAGTTTGCTAGCTGTTGTAAGCGAGCATTTAGATAGCATAAATTTGTTGAAAAAAATTTATCCCTGATTGCTTAAAAACGCTGATTTATTCGCTTGGTACACCCAGCCAATGCTATTTGCGGTAAAACCAGCCGACAACTATTAAGACCGCACAACAACCCGCAACGTTTGCTTTCCAACCTTGACGATATATACGCCTTTTGCCTGGATCAGAATTGGCCAGGATTTTGCGTAATTCTCAGAATGTGCCAAATATATTTGCTTGCCTTGTAAATTATACACCTCTATCTTTGCGTTGCTTGGCACATTTTCCAGCACAATGGCGTTGCCTATTGCTCGGGCGAATAGTTGAGATGCAAAAACTTTTTCCCTTGCTATGGGTACGAGGGTCGGGTCTATTCTAAGGTAGGCTTTCATAACATTGAGTTCTTCCCAGCCATAGCTGTAATAACCAATGAGAATCCTGCCTCTTTGAGTTATATTGCGCAAAGCCTGATATGCGTTAGGCCCATCGGTAAACACCAAATTCTCCAAATCAAATACAAGCGCCCCGTATGGACCTACATCGGATTTAAAAACGCCGTTTGCACCGTTTAACAACGGTTCCGCTTGAGACCAATTAAGCGATTCGGTTAAAATATTAACCTGCAAAGTTCTAGAATTGCTGTTGCTGGGCGGCCCGGCAAGTTCCATCACAAGGTGAGTAGCAGCCCTTAAAACATTGATTGGCAAATCTTTGCCAACTAAACCGCTTTCAGGGCATGCGAAGCCTGTTGTTGCCCAGCCGCGCTGTCTGTTAACCGCTCCGCCTGTGGTGGTTGGTATAAAGGGCAGTGGGAATATGTCTGGTTCTTGAATTACAACGGGTGCTGCCATGTTTCCCGTGCGTTCAAGAATAAGAATGTCAACATCCGGCCCTGCCAAATAATTGTTGGCGGTGGCGGATCCGTCTCTTCCCACGCCGTCATTGACAAAGAAAAGTTCAATAACATACTTGCCTGCTGGGAGGTAAAATTCCTTATCCCCTGCGATGCTGCCAGCAGTATTCCACGCTTCTCCTGTGAGCGGAGTGTTTGCCGGAATAACAAAGGTGCTGAGGATGTTCTGTTCAATATCTCTAAGCACAATTCTCTGTATGGACGATGTGCTATTGGCTGCGCCCAGCGTTGCTTTGTATGAACCAGCTTGCGCAACATTCAGCTCATAGCGTATCCATTCGCCGATATGCGTCTTTGTAACGTGTGCTTTGTTGTGTCCGCGCCCGCCTTCGGCATTAGCTGGGCCAAATCTATCATCGCTGCGCATTGCTTCTGCAATATCTTTAGCGTAAATTTGCTTTGTGAAATGAGCGTTATAGTGTTCTTTGTCGTCTGCTCCAAAGAAAAACTTCTCATCGGCTTTCATCCAGTCAATCAAATCCATTGTGTACGGCTCATTGGCTTTTATTTCATGGACGTAGATAAAAGGAACTGGAACATTGCTTTCAGTGCTCAAGAACCATGTATAAATATCATCTAAATCGGCGAATGCTTTTTCAATGCTGGCTTGGGTGGCAAGCCGAAAATCATAAACAATTACTGCCGCATCCAGCACAGTCTGCACTTGGACTTTTGAACCGAATGCATACTGACCTTCCCATCTGCCTTCGGAGGCTGTAGCAAGCTTTTCTGTTACCGTTTCAATCAGGTTGCCCAACGCTGTTTTGCTGGTGCTCGGATCTAGCGCGTAATACGCTTCATACAGCGCAATGTACATATCATGGACAGCCGTTGCTGGTGCAGTGCTTGTTATGGCTTCTGCTTCGGCGATTCTCTCTTGGAACGCATCCCAAGTTGCAGTTGTAATGGTTTCTCTTTGCACTGATTTCATGCCGGGAATCAAGCTTTGCAAGTCGGCGTAGTTTGCCGTTTTTTTGAGCGTAATCGCATCAACTAATTCATCGTCTTCTGTGCGATAAGTCGAGAATACAAGGCTTTCGCCCTCAATGGTGATAATTGAATACTGGGTATTTAACTGGTTATTGCTGTTTTGTTCGTGCCCGTATGCAACCCACGGCTGCATCTCCAAAGCGTAGAACTTTGCGCTTGCTCCCGATAAGCTCATATACTGTATGCCTTTGGGTTGTATGATGGCGCCGGCGGGGTTCGCTTGGGCTAAGTTGGTTTCGTTTATGTCTAAAACTGTGGGCATTTGCTCTTTTATAATCTTATTGCCCTGCATAAAACGTGAACGCGCATAGACATGGTCGTGCCCGTTGATGGCGAGGTCTATGCCGTGCTTATCAAGGAAAGGCGACCATGTAGCCTGCATATTGTATGAATCGGAGTATCCTTTGGGGCTGGCATGTGAGCCGCCGCCGTAAATATCGTGATGGAATAGGGCAATTTTCCACGTAGCGCCAGGGTGAGATGCAATGGCTTGTGTCATAAATATTTCGTGCATTGCCGCATTTGTGATTTGGGAATTTATGGATATATACAGTGTGTTGCCATAGCTGAAATAATAGTTGCCACCGGCACGGAGCCGGGTAGTATCGGCATTGGTGCTTCGCAAGTTATTATGATTTGGCCAGTTGTAAATCTTATCCATAAACCCTGTCTGCGGAGGTCCAACTCTCATATCAACAACATCGTGGTTGCCGATAGTAACCGCTACCGGAAGGCTTTTGAGTCCTGGCGGAGCTAAATACGCATCTATTTCGCTTACGTCATTGGCATAGTTGGTTTGGTCGCCGGCAATAAGCATAAAAGCGGGGCCACCGCCTTGCTTTTCGGCTTGAGCGCTTGCAGCAGCAACCGTCTTCACCCATTGGCCTCTATCTCCAGAGCTGCCAATTTGCGGATCGGCAGTTGCTATGACTGAGTATTTGCTGTCTGGGTCGTATGTTTTGAAGGTATAGGTTTTGCTCCAATTTTCTTCTTTGCCATCGCCCACGCGGTAAGTATATTCTGTATTTTTCGCAAGTCCAGTCACTGTAACTTTATTTGAGTCAAAGCCGTGCGCTGCGGTACCGTTTACGCCGGTGAATGTTCTTGCTGGCAGGGGCTCCACAAGCTGAAGTACTGCGGCATTTGCTGTGCCTGCTTTTGTGAGCCATGCAAAGTTTATCTGCGACGGGTTGGTTCCGGGGACAAGCGTGATGTGGGAAGTAAATTGAGGCGGTTCTGCAATGTTTAGTTGTATGTTGTCAAGTTTAAGGAAATCTCGTTGGCTAGACGACCCCCAACCTCTTTGGTTTTCTTCCAAATGCACAAGGTTATCGTTAGTGTAGGTGGTTATGCTGACATAGATTATGCTTGCGTATTTACCGCTAGCCTCATCGTAGAGCAGACTTTGCGGAATAGTGATGCTTGCGGAATTATCGGCAGCTGCTAAATTGGGTTGCGTTCGCACAACCTTGCCAGCAGTGCGGTTTTCCAGCTTTACAAAATCAAATTCCTCTACCTCGGCAACTCCTCCAGACAAGTCAGTCCAAGCATGAATATGTCTTGTGCTGCCGGCATTGTCAATGTAAGCAACATCTAAAATGCCGCCAATTGTAGGAAGGTTTTCTGAATCGAATTGGAGATTAACCAGCTTAAGCACATTTTCACCAGTGCCAACGCAGCTCACATTTGCATCTGCGGGGTTAATTTTCCAATCCAGCATTGAATTCGCCCAAACTGGCGCAAGAATCAGCAATACGGCAAGAATTAAGTTCATAATCGATTAATATATAAACATTGATTTACTCAATGCTTGGGTTTAGGGTATGGGGTTTGGGGAATTTCACAAAAAACGGCTTATATTCGCTAAACCCTATACCCAAAACCCCATAATACCCCATACCCAAACATAGAGTTAATCATTGCTTGCTATATTATAAACATTAAAGGAGGTTCTCATGCTGCGCTTTCTGGTATTGTTTTTTGTTTTATTTTTGCTTACATCATGTGGCGATACTGTAGTATATGAATCTTCGAGTGAATCTGATGCGCAGTTAAACGCAGGCGGCAATTTATTCGTTCATGCTATAGATGCGGTTTCAGGCAATCCTATATCTGGAGCCGAATTTTTCTTGCTGGCAGTGGACAATGAACCTAGAAAATCCAACGGCATTAACGGAACAACGTATAGAAACTTGCCTATTGGCGAAAACTACGCTATCAGCGTATCTGCCGGCGGTTATTCATCCGTTGTTTGCGACGCTTCTATAAAACTTGCTGATAATCAAAATAATCTTAGCACTCCAATTGTAGAAAGTACCACTCTAGCTGTTCCTCTCCGCAAGCTTTCCGCTTCACTCCGCGGCAGTATTTTTTACCAAGACCTTAGCGTTCCTCTGCAGCTGGAATTGCACCCTGCAAGCGGGGCGAAAGTGTCTTTGATAATCCAAGACGATGGCAATTGTTCGCTGGAGCAGAGAATTTTGACATGAGCCAAATTTCTGTTGATGGCATTAGGCTGGACAATCCGGCTGTGAATTACAATACGGGTTCAGTTACTTTGAGCTGGGATTCGATGGCAAGCGCGGAGGCGTATGAGATATACGCCAAGTCATCTTTCAGGTTTGATGCCATATACAGCTTTGCGGGAGAAGTGACTGCCAAAACGAATGGAATTGTTAATACCTCTTTTGTTCTGCAAACTGGGAACTGGTTTGGAAACGGCAATTCTGCGCAGATTTTGGTTGCAGCCCGCAATGGCAAAGGCAAATCCGCCTTTGGCGAGCCTTTTTGCGAAAAGAGGCGAATATTTACGATGACTGGGTGTATATGGGCAAGGAGAGCTACGGGAGCAGGGTCGTTAGGCGCAATTCGCTCAAGCCCGGCACTAAATTCTTCGATGCTTTGGGCAGAAGGTACGACGAGATGAAGGCACATATAAAGTATTACTTTTTCAAGGATGCCATTGTGAGAAATGAGCATGAGATTCCGCTTGAGTTTGAGGTTTATGGGCGGATTATTAAGGATGGCGATGGGAATGATGTGCATGTGTTTAGGAAGGAAGATGAGCTGCGGGGATTGAGGAGGGATTCTAGTTTTTATTGGGATGGGAGTTGGGAGGTGTTTGAGTTTGATGATGTTAAAATGGAGACGAAGTTTAGGGCATCTTCTGGTATAAGTTCTTTGCGTAAATATGACGATAAGAGACGTTTGATGGAACGTTATATGGTGGATGAGAATGGGGATACTTTAACGTCTGAAAAATATGAATGGAAGAATGGGCGACCGATTCGCATGACTGCGAATGGCATTGCGAGAAAATATATTTACGGGAAAACATTGCAAGACACGGTTAAAGTGGAGCCTTCGGATGAGGGTTTCAATTATCATTCGGGTTACAATGGGACTGTAGGGAAGATGCCTGAAGAGGGCACTCCAGAGTATGAGATATTCGCGATAGAGCCTTACGGGCATGTGGCTTTTGGGAATGAGGGGGAAGAAGATGGTGTGTATGAATCTTTGAATGGATATTTTGCTGCTAAAAATCGGGTTTCTGAAAATTCTGGACAATTGAATACCTTGGCAAAGGTTACTACTAGCGGTTGTGTGGATGAAGAGGCTGATATGCCTAGAGCACAATGTATAAAATATGAAAGAAAAGATATTCCAGACAATGCTCCTAAAAATGGTATTTACGGACATGCTGATGCTCAACTATCTATAAATTTTAATTGTGAATGTAATGCTAATGGAAAATATCAACCTTCATTTAAAGCTAAAACCACCAACGAAAAGATTGAAGTATATCAATCTGTTTGGAAGTATAATTTTCATGAAAGAGATTGGCATGAATTTTGTTGGGGTCCAGCAGATTTACAGGTTACCTATAAACATGAAACGCAGCATATAAAAAATGCTAGATATGTTGCAAATCATATCGAAAAAAAACTTGACATATCTATAGAAAATGATTTCTTTTTCATATATTCGATGAATGCACCTAAATGTGATGGAAAATATGATGAAATAATATACCAAAGGTATTATTCCTGTAAAGATTATCATGAAACAAAGAAATCAATTAATAAAACTTATTGAGCCTGTTATTGCCTTTATGTTTATCCATAGTTACCTTAGCAAAAAAAGCCACGGCAGCAGGGTCGTTAGGCGCAATTCGCTCAAGTTTGGCACTAAGTTCCGC
>WRMM01000018.1 GCA_009777135.1 Candidatus Fibrimonadales bacterium | reverse complement strand
AGATTACGTCAAGAACATGGTCACGGGCGCCGCCCAGATGGACGGCGCCATTCTTGTAGTGGCTGCCACCGATGGCCCCATGCCTCAGACCAGGGAGCACATTCTCCTTGCGCGCCAGGTTGGCGTTCCCGCAATAGTCGTGTTCATGAACAAAGTTGACATGGTTGACGACCCCGAGCTTCTTGACCTCGTTGACATGGAGATCCGCGACCTTCTTTCCAAATACGAATTCCCCGGCGATGACACGCCCATAATCAGAGGCTCTGCCCTCAAGGCGATGGAAGGCGATGCCTCCTACCGCGAGAAGATCATGGAGCTCATGAGGGCTTGCGACAGCTTCATCCCTCTCCCCGTCCGCGACGTTGACAAGCCTTTCCTCATGCCGATCGAAGACGTGTTCAGCATTTCGGGCCGCGGCACTGTTGCCACCGGTCGCATTGAGCGCGGCATAGTCAAGCTCAACGACAAGGTTCAGCGAGTAGGCTTCGGCGAGACCAAAGAGTTTGTTGTTACGGGCGTGGAGATGTTCCGCAAGCTGCTTGACGATGCTCAGGCAGGCGACAACGTAGGCCTTCTTCTCCGCGGCGCGGAGAAGACGGACGTTGAGCGCGGCCAGGTGCTTGCCGCCCCCGGCTCCATCACCCCCCACGCCAGCTTCAAGGCGCAGATTTACGTTCTCAGCAAGGAGGAGGGCGGTCGCCACTCCAGCTTCAGCAACGGCTACCGTCCCCAGTTCTACTTCCGCACCACCGATGTAACCGGCTCTATCAAGCTTCCTGAAGGCGTTGAGATAGTCATGCCCGGCGACAACGTAGGCATAGAGGTTGAGCTAATCACGCCTATTGCAATGGACAAGGACTTGCGCTTTGCTATCCGCGAGGGCGGAAGAACTGTTGGCGCTGGCGCTGTAACTGAAATTATTAAATAAGGAAGAGAAAATTATGGCTTCCAAAATAAGAGAACTCATCACCTTAGAATGCCCTGAATGCAAGCAGCGCAATTACGATTGCGATAAAAATAAGAAGAAGCATTCTTCGCGCGTTGAGTATAAGAAATATTGTCGTTTTTGTAGAAAGCACACTGTACATAAGGAGACTAAATAGGTGAATAACCGTAGGCTAATGGCTCAATTGGTAGAGTAGCGGTCTCCAAAACCGCCGGTTGGGGGTTCGAGTCCCTCTTAGCCTGTGCAGGAGTTTATTTATGCAGAGTTTTCAAAAATATATTCGTGATGTTATAGCTGAGTTAAAGAAGGTTACTTGGCCAACGTGGGAAGAGCTTAAAGGTTCAACCATGGTGGTTGTTGTTTTTAGTATTATAATGGGTTTTTATATAGCAATTGTTGATTTGGGATTATCTAAACTTGTTGGAAAGTTTTTGGAGTAGAGTTTTTTGGAGCATTTGCAGAACATGAATTTGGCCTGGTATTCGGTAGCAACTTTTTCTGGACAGGAGCTTAAGGTTAAGCAACTCCTTGAAGCCATGATTGAACGTGAGCAGATGCAGGATTCATTTGGGCGCATTGAAATTCCCCATGTAAATGAAGAGCATATCTCAACTAAAAGAGGCAAAAGGTCAGTCAAAATAGAAAGACGGAATTTAATGCCGGGCTACGTATTTATACAGATGGACTTGAATGACCGCACAAGGCATTTGGTTCAAAATATTCAAGGCGTAACGAGATTCGTGACGGTTGGCTCAAAAATCAATGCGATTCCAGAATCGGAAATGGTGTCTATACTCCCTCGCGAAGACGGGCTGAGCGTAGATTTGCTTCCAATGGAAGCACCGCCGGTTAAAGAAGGCGATTCTATTCGCATTAAAGAAGGTCCGTTTAATGATTATACGGGCGTTGTAGAAGAAATTATGAAAGAGCGTGGCAAATTAAAAGCCATGGTTGTTATATTTGGTCGTTCCATTCCAGTTGAACTTAACTTTTCAGAGGTTGAAGTTTTATAGGCGTGGGCTTTGAAACGGAGAAATTACAGTGGCAAAAAAGATTACAGGCTACATAAAACTACAGATTAAGGCTGGCGCAGCAAATCCGGCTCCTCCGATTGGTCCCGCATTGGGTTCCAAAAAGGTGAATATAGCTGAGTTTTGCAAGCAATACAATGCTCGCACGCAGTCCATGGCAGGCACAATAGTTCCTGTTATTATAACTGTATACGCAGACAACAGCTTTACCTTTGTAACCAAAACCCCGCCGGTTCCGTCTATGCTAAAGCAGGCTGCTAAAGTGGAAACCGCTTCTGGCGAACCAAATCGCAAAAAGGTTGGCAAAGTGACTATGGCGCAGGTAACTGAAATTGCCAAAACAAAAATGCCGGATTTAAACACCATCAGCCTGGAATCAGCGCAGCAAATGGTAATTGGCACAGCACGCTCAATGGGCATTGAGGTAGTAAATGGTTAAAAGAGGAAAAAAATATCGCGCTTTGGCGTCGTCTTACGATATCAAAGCTTTCCATGGTTTGGATGAAGCTGTGAATATTCTGAAAAAATCAGATTTCAAGTTTGACCAAACCGTTGAATTGCATTTTAACTTGGGCGTTGACCCAAAACATTCGGACCAAATGGTGCGCGGCTCTGTAACTCTGCCGCATGGCACAGGTCGCAAAGTTCGCATTCTGGCGCTATGCAAAGACAATGCGGTTCAGGCAGCTACGGACGCAGGCGCAGATTTTGCCGGCGGCGCAGAAATGGTTCAAAAAATTTCCGAAGGCTGGCTTGATTTTGATGCGGTGGTTGCCACCCCAGACATGATGGCTGTTCTTGGCAAGGTTGCCAAGGTTTTAGGTCCTCGCGGTTTAATGCCAAGCCCAAAGGCAGGAACGGTTACCCCGAATTTAGCTCAGATTATTAAAGAACTTAAAGCTGGCAAAATTCAATACCGCGTTGACAAGGGCGCAAATGTGCATACCCCGGTCGGCAAACTCTCTTTCTCTGGTGAGCAGTTGCGTGAAAATATTCTTACGGTTATAGACTCCGTAAAAAAGAACAAACCGCAAACCTCAAAGGGCGTTTACATAAAAAGTTTAACCCTGACAGCAACCATGACACCATCGGTTCGTCTAGACATAGCAATAACAAGGTAAGGGGTAGATTTTATGGAAAAAACCGAGAAAAAAATGTCGCTTCAAAAGCAGAAAAAACAAGAGCTTGTAAACTCTCTTGTTAAGGATTTTTCAGAAGCAGCTTCTATTTATCTGCTGGACTTTCAGAAGATAACAGTTGCTCAAGATAATGCTTTGCGCATGAACTTGCGCAAAAAAGGCATCGCTTACAGAGCGTCTAAAAACAGATTGATAAAAGAAGCCTTTAAAAAGGCGAATATTTCGGGATTGGATTCTTATCTGAAGGGAGCAACATCTATTATGCTCGGCAGTGCGGAAGATCCAATGCTTCCTGCCCGTGAAGTTGTTGAATTTCACAAGGCAAACCCAGATATTTTAACAGCAAAGGGCATTTCGCTAGACAATTCTTCCCTGAATGGGAGCGAGTTGGAAAATTTAGCGAAGATGCCAGGTAAAACGGAAATTCTAGGTCAAGTAGTGTCTTTAATGCTTTCTCCAGGGGCAAACCTGATAGCTCTTATCAAGGGCCCTGGCGGAAAGATAGCGGGACAAATAAAGGCTTTAGAAGAAAGACTGGAAACAGCTTAGAAAATCACTCAAAAACGGAGAAAATCCCATGGCTACAGATGTCAAAACATTAGGCGACCAGATAGTTGCCCTCACACTTTTAGAAGCCAAAGCTTTGGCTGACTACCTCAAAGAGACCCATGGTCTCGAAGCAGCTGCCGGTGGCGCAGTTGTTATGGCTGCTCCCGCAGCAGGTGGCGCAGCAGCTCCCGCAGCAGAAGAAAAAACAGAATTCGATGTTGTGTTGGTTGATGGCGGTACAGACAAAGTAAAAGTTATCAAGGCTTTGCGTGCTGCTATTCCTGGACTTGGGCTTATAGAAGCAAAAGACTTGGCGGGCAAAAGCAATGCTCCCGTTAAGGAAGGTGTTCCAAAAGCCGAAGCTGAAAAGCTTAAAAAAGATTTGGAAGACGCCGGAGCAAAGGTCACGCTGAAATAATGCGTGCCAGGTCTGTAAATTTCTTTTTAAGCGCCCTGCGTGAACACGCAGGCGTAAAATTCCTTTTATGGCGAGGTGATCCATGATAGAGCGGAAGTCCTACTCATCAAACGAATTTCGTTTGGAATTGCCGGATCTTCTGGAGATGCAAAAAGCTTCTTATGAACGCTTTTTGCAGGCCGGAGTTTCTGCAAAAGACAGACGCAATGAAGGGCTGGAGCGTGTGTTTCGAGACGCTTTTCAAGACGTGTCCGATGCAAAAAAACTTTTAGTTTTGCGTTATAGCCATTATAACTTGGCTATGCCAAGATATTCCATAAAGGAGTGCAGAGAACGGGGAGTTACATATTCCCGTCAGCTTATAGCTCACTTGGAACTTCAAACCTTCAAGGAAGATGGCGAAGAAAAGAAATTGCAGGACCAGGTTGCAAACGATGTATTTTTCTGCGACCTGCCGGTTATGACCGATAATGGCACTTTTATAATAAATGGGTCAGAACGGGTTGTAATAAGCCAGCTGCATCGCTCGCCGGGCGTAAGCTTTGATTCCGAGCAGCTGCCAAGCGGCAAGGTTGTTTTTCAAAGCCGCATAATACCCAATAGAGGTTCTTGGCTGGAATTTAACACGGAGAACGATGTTCTCTATATGTTGATAGACCGCAAAAAGAAATTGCCGGCAACTGTGCTTTTGCGCGCCGTTGGCTACGAAACAAATGCGCAGATTTTGGCTCTTTTCCACACAGGCGAAACTATTGAGTTAAAAATTGACGAAGACTACTCAAACAGAGCGCTTTTCAAAGATGCGGTTAGCGAAGACGGCGAAATAATAGCTCATGCAAATTCCATTTTAGACATTGACACTTGTCAAAAGCTTTTGGACGCAGGCATTGCCAGCGTTGAAGCGGTAAAGGAGAATTTGGATGAATACGATCTTATACATAACACTTTGGCAAATGACGATATAGAAGATTCAAAGAAAGAAAGAGAAGACGACAAGGCAAAGAAAAGCTACAGAGAAGTTGCGCATGAGCGTATTTATCAAACAACAAGGTCGCAGCCCGCTGCAGACCCAAAAGCGGCAAGAGACCATTTTGAAAATCTTTTCTTTGAAAGAAAACGCTACGAAATTGGCGAGCTTGGCCGTTATCGCTTGAATTCAAAAGTTCATAAGCCAGAAGACCAGCAGAAGCTTAGAGAAATTATGACTCTCACAAAAGATGATTTTGTCAGCGTTATTGGCTACATGCTTGGCTTGTACAATGGCGAAGAAGGTTTCTCCTTGGATGATATTGACCATTTGGGAAATCGCCGAGTTCGCTCCGTTGGCGAGCTTGTTGCAAATCAAATATCCGTGGGCATTAGCCGTATTCTTCGCTCCGTTAGGGAAAATTTTTCTTCTCGCGACAGGGAAGGCGTTTTAACTCCAACGGAACTTATAAATTCAAGAACCGTAAACAGCATGGTGGCTGCATTCTTTGGCTCAAGCCAGCTTTCTCAATTCATGGATCAAATAAATCCTCTTTCGGAATTGACCAATAAACGCAGAATATCTGCTCTTGGCCCAGGCGGTTTGTCCAGAGACAGAGCAGGCTTGGAAGTACGCGACGTTCATCATTCGCACTATGGCCGTTTGTGCCCAATTGAAACTCCCGAAGGCGCAAACATCGGCTTGATAAATTCTCTTGCCGCATTCTCTATTGTAAATCGCTTTGGCTTTATAGAAAGCCCTTACAGAATTGTGGGCTTGCTGAAATTCAAAGATGCGGACGGCAAGGATTATGAATTTCCAGAGTCTAAATGGCATGCAGGCATAATGAAGAATTTCTTTGGCGATGCAAATCAGCAGCTTTTAACTCAAACTGAATTGAGCAAAAATGAAATAAAAACGGCTCGCAAAAAATTCAAGGGCAGGCAATTGGAACTTTTTGATTTGTTCTGCAACAAAAGCTTTGAGTTTGATTTTGGAAACGAGTGCGAAATAATTAAAAACGGCGTTTCCATTGGCAGATATGCAAAAGGCGATGCTCAAAAGCCCAAAGCGGATTTTACGCAACAGGTTTCCGTTGTGCAAATGGTGGTTTCCGATTGGATTGTATATTTAACCGCTTCCGAAGAAGACCAGTACAGAATTGCTCCTGCAAGCACAATTTTAGATTCAAAAACCAAAAGATTTGTAAGCGAATTTGTTTTGGTTAGAGCAGAGGGCGATTTCCCAAGCATTCAAAACTTGGAAGAAATTTCCGTAGAAGATATAGAAACGCAAAGAGTTGATTTAATGGATGTTTCGCCCATGCAGATTGTGTCTGTTGCTGCGGGTCTCATTCCATTCCTTGAGCACGATGACGCTAACCGCGCTCTTATGGGTTCTAATATGCAACGCCAAGCCGTGCCTTTGCTCCGTGCAGAAGCGCCCATTGTGGGAACAGGCTTGGAGAAAAAAGTTGCGCTTGACGCAGGCACTTTGGTTAGAGCGAGAAACGATGGCGTTGTGACTTTTGTTGATGCCACTCGCATAGAAGTTTTGAGAGATAAAGGGCTAGAAACCCATGAAACTCTAGGGCTTCCTCCGCACGACATTTACGAGCTTCGCAAATTTGAACGCTCCAATCAAGATTCCTGCATAAATCAAAAACCTATCTGCAGAGCGGGTGACAAGGTAAAAGCAGGCGATGTTTTGGCGGATGGCGCTTCTACCGATAATGGCGAGCTTGCTCTTGGCAAAAATATTCGCATTGCATTCTTGCCATGGCAAGGCTACAACTACGAAGATGCTATAATAATTTCAGAAGAACTGGCCATTAACGATACCTTTACCTCCATACACATTGAAGAATACGAAATTGAGGTTAGAGAAACCAAACGCGGCAAAGAAGAAATAACCAGAGATGTTCCCAATGTCAGCGAAAAAGATCGCCACCACTTGGGCGAAGACGGCATTGTTCGCATTGGAATGGAAGTTCGCCCTGGCGATATTCTGGTTGGAAAGGTTACGCCAAAAGGTGAATCCGAGCTAACTCCAGAAGAAAAATTGCTCCGCGCGATATTCGGTTCAAAATCCGGCGATGTCAGCGATTCTTCGCTCCGCATTCCAAGCGGAGTGAAAGGCATTGTGGTGGATACTCAGGTGTTCCAGCGCAGAGACAGCCGCACAAACACAAAAGAAGAAGAACAGAGGCATCGCGAGGAACTTGCTAATAAAATTCGCTCGCTCGCAAAAGAATACGAAGAAAGGGTAAAGGCAATAGAAGAGGCTCGCAAACCGGAACTCTCTCGCTTGCTTTTGGATAAAACAAGCGGCAATGTTCGCAACGGCATAACAAATGAAGTGATTATTGGCGCAGACAAAAAATGGACCAAGGAACTCTTAGACAAAACGGATTTTTCTCAGCTTGCCTCTGGTTCTGTGTTTTGCGTGGAGCAGGCAATTCAAGAAGAAGTCAGCTCCTTGCTCAGCACAACAAATCGCCGCATTGCAGAGTTGAATGATTTAAAGGAAAAAGAAATTGACAAGGTGAACAAAGGCGACGAATTGAAGCCTGGCGTGTTCAAGGTAGTCAAAGTTTACATCGCTAAAAAACGCCGCCTCTCCATAGGCGACAAAATGGCGGGGCGCCACGGAAACAAGGGCGTTGTTGCTAAAATAGTATCCATTGAAGACATGCCGTTTACCGAAGACGGAAAGCCTGTTCAAATACTTTTGAACCCGCTTGGCGTGCCTTCTCGCATGAATGTGGGGCAGGTTTTGGAAGTGCATTTGGGCTGGGCAGCCGCCACGCTTGGCATGAGGGTAGAAACGCCTGTGTTCAACGGTGTTCCTTTCAATAGCATAGAAAACGAACTCAAAAAAGCCTATATTGAAAATCCCATTGTCAAGATTTCTGAAAGCTCATGGACAGAAAGCGAGAAAAAGGAATTCAAAGACAAGCATGGCAAAGACGTTCCAAAAGACGGCATAACAGGAAAGGCAACGCTTTATGATGGCCGCACCGGAGAGCCTTTTTTGAACGATGTAACAATAGGCACCATGTATATGCTAAAGCTCAACCACTTGGTTGAAGATAAAATACACGCTCGCTCCACAGGACCTTATGCTCTTGTAACTCAGCAGCCTCTTGGCGGAAAATCGCACTTTGGAGGTCAGAGATTTGGAGAAATGGAAGTTTGGGCGCTTGAAGCTTACGGAGCTGCATACACATTGCAGGAATTGCTAACCGTAAAATCAGATGATATTATAGGCAGAAATAAAATTTACGATGCCATAGTCAAGGGCGAAAATCCGCCTGCGCCGGGCACGCCGGAAAGCTTCCGAGTGCTGGTGCGCGAGTTCCGCTCCCTAGGTTTGGATATTAAAGTTTCGGAGGCAGACAATGCTTGAAGAGTTCAACGATTTCACTAAAGGCGTAGCTGAAATTTCCATTCAGCTGGCCAACCCCGATACAATTCGCGATTGGTCTTTCGGCGAGGTAACCAAACCGGAAACGATGAACTACAGGTCTTTTAAGCCAGAAAAAGACGGCTTGTTCTGCGAAAGAATTTTTGGACCTTACAAAAACTGGGAATGCAACTGCGGCAAATATAAAAGGCAGCGTTTCAAAGGCGTTGTGTGCGACCGTTGCGGAGTTGAGGTTACAACTTCCAAGGTTCGCCGTGAGCGCATGGGGCATATTGAGCTTGCTATTCCTATAGCGCATATCTGGTTTTTTAAAAACCAGCCTTGCATAATAGGAAATTTGCTCGGAGTTTCTGCAAAAGATTTGGAAAGAGTTATATACTATGAGCAATACATAATCATAGACCCAGGCAATTCCAAATTCAAGAAAAACCAAATAATATCCGAAGACGAATATGAAGACGCAAAAAAAGAAGGCATAAGTTTTGTTGCCGATATGGGTGCAATAGCCATAAGAAAAGTTTTGAGCGAAACAAATTTGAGTTTGGAAGAGCTTTCCAAAGATTTGTCAACGCTGGCAATGGAAAGCGGTTCAAAGAATGTAAAAGCAGAATCCTTGAAGAGGCTCAAATTTGTTGAGGCGTTTAAAAACTCTCCCAACAAGCCCGAGGGAATGGTTTTGGATGTTCTTCCTGTTATTCCGCCCGATTTGCGCCCTCTTGTGCAATTGGATGGCGGTCGCTTTGCAACATCGGATTTGAATGAATTTTACCGCAGAGTTATCAATCGCAATAATCGTCTCAAAAAATTGATTGACGCACGTGCTCCAGACATAATTCTGCGCAACGAAAAAAGAATGCTGCAAGAAGCTGTGGACAATCTTTTTGACAGCGACCCTAAAGCAAAAAAGAAAGAAAAGATGAAATCTCTTTCTGAACTTTTAAAAGGCAAGCAAGGACGCTTCCGCACAAACTTGCTTGGAAAACGCGTGGATTATTCTGGCCGTTCTGTTATAGTTGTTGGTCCCGAATTGAAAATGCACGAATGCGGGCTTCCAAAAAGAATGGCTTTGGAACTTTACAAACCCTTTATTGTCCGCAAAATAATGGGCGAAGAAGGGCTTGCAAACACGGTTCGCCACGCAAAGAAAATTATTGACTCCGAAGATCCAAAAGTATGGGATATAGTTGAGCCTATTATCAAAGATCATCCAGTTATGCTGAACCGCGCGCCTACTTTGCATCGCTTGGGCATACAGGCTTTTTATCCAAAGCTGATAGAAGGTTCTGCCATACGTTTGCATCCGCTTGTTTGCGCGGCGTTTAACGCTGATTTTGACGGTGATCAAATGGCAGTTCATTTGCCGCTCTCTTTTGAGGCGCAGCTTGAATGCAGAGTTCTAATGCTCTCTTCAAACAATATTTTGCATCCGGCTTCCGGGCAGCCCATAGCCGTTCCGTCTCAGGATATAGTGCTTGGTCTTTATTATCTTTCAAAACCTCGCCCGAACGTTAAAGGCGAAGGAATGTCTTTTGGCAGTGAGCAAGAAGCAATTCAGGCTTACGAAAACGGCATTGTGGATTTGAATGCAATAATAACGCTCCGCTTGCTCAAAGGCAGCAAACTTTACCGAGGCGTTTTTGATTACGACACAAAGTGCGAAAACAGGGTAGGCGAAGAAGTTTTGGCAAAGGCTGGCGTAAAAGTTGAAAACTTAACGCTAAAGCAAAACAGCCGCATAAAAACTTCAGTTGGAAGAGTTATTTTAAATCAATCCATTCCAAATGTTTTGGGTTATGCAGACGATACTTTCAACAAAAAGACAATTGCAAAATCCGTTGATGATTTATATCGCATAAAAGGCAACCATGCAACCGTAGAATACTTGGATTCCTTGAAAGACTTGGGATACAAGTGGGCATCAAAAGCGGGTTCTTCCGTGGCAATAGCAGAAATGGTGATTCCAGAAGAAAAACAAAGCCTGCTGGACGAGGCTACCGAGAAAGCTAATAAAATCAGAGACCTTTATGACCAGGGCGCTGTTACAGACGGCGAACGCTATAACCAGATAATTGATTTGTGGTCTCGCACAACCAACGATGTTGCTCAAAGGCAATGGGATTTGCTCTCAAAAGAAAGAGACGGCTTTAACCCCTTGTTTATGATGGCAGATTCAGGCGCGCGCGGTTCAAGAGAGCAGATTAAGCAGCTTTCTGGAATGCGCGGCCTTATGCAGAAGCCAACCAGAAAAATAGGTGAGCACGAAGTTATAGAAAATCCAATTACAAGCTGTTTCCGCGAGGGCTTGAACTCTTTGGAATACTTTATTTCCACGCACGGAGCGCGCAAAGGTTTGTCTGATACCGCTCTAAAAACCGCAGACGCTGGTTATCTTACCCGTCGTTTGGTTGATGTTGCGCAGAACTTGGTTATTACCGAAGAAGATTGCTGTGAAATTAAAATTGCTCCTGAACGCATTTCCGTTGAGCATTATGAACGCATGAAGGATACTTCCGAGGGTCTTAGCCTGTTTACAAAAAGACTGAAAGGCTATGTTGCCGCTAACGATATTTCGGCTCCGAACTCCGAAGATGTTTTGGTGAAAAGAGGCGAGGATTTGGAAAAGGAAGTTTTGCGCAAGTTAATGTTCATTGATTTGAAAACCTTTGAGGCTATAAATTATGAGCAGCTTTGCAAAAAAACAATTGGAATAACTCTTGAAAAAGCCATTCAGAGCGAAGACGGAAAAACCATTGTTTCTGCCGGTTCTGTTATAAACAATTCAAGGCTGAGAGAAATAATCAATTCTGGCGTTAGAACATCTATGAATTTGGTGGTTAAGGGCATTGTTCGCTCGGCTTCCAAAGACGGCGACAACATTGTTCAAGCCCTTGGCGAGAGAATTTTGGGCCGTTTCTCCTTGAAAGATATTAAGCACCCTGTTTCAGATGCTTTGCTGATTTCAAAGGGCGAGATGATAGAAGAAGAGCACATTCCAAAAATTTTGGATGCAGGCATAGAAGAAGTTGCTGTGCGTTCAGTGCTCACCTGCAATTCTCCGCTTGGCGTTTGCGCAAGGTGCTATGGCCGAATGCTGGCTTCTGGCCGTTTGGTTGACTTGGGCGAGGCGGTAGGCGTTTTGGCTGCTCAATCCATTGGCGAGCCAGGCACGCAGCTTACTCTGCGCACATTCCACATTGGCGGTGCTTCCAGCCGCATAACGGTTGATAACAACAAGAAAGCCTCTGTTGACGGAAAAGTTTCTCTTGAAAACAGCGATGAAATAGAATACAAAGGTTCTCAGGTGGAAATTAGCCGCATGGCAGAGCTTGTGCTTATAGATAATAACGGCATAAATCGCGGTCGCTGGCAAATTCCTTATGGAGCAACGCTTCATGTTAAAAATGGCGACCATGTAAAAAAAGATGCCATGCTTTATGAGTGGGATCCTTACAACAATCCGATAATAAGCACTGTTGGCGGTAAAATCCAGCTTTTGGACTTTGTAGAAAAAACAACCTACTTGTCTGAAGTTGACGAAACAACCGGCATAGAAACCTGGACAATAATCAACGATAAGAGAGGTCGCAGGCGCGCATCAATAAATGTTATGAATAACGATGAGCGCGTAGGCCACTTCTTTTTGCCAGACGGCGCAGTTTTAACCGTTCGCAATGGAGATGTTATTGTAAGCGGCCAAACTATAGCGAAGCTGCCACGTTCCGTAGGAAAAACAAAAGATATTACCGGTGGTTTGCCTAGAGTTGCCGAATTGTTTGAAGCGCGCGAGCCAAAAAACTCGGCGGTGCTTGCTCCTATAGATGGCGCGGTAGCTTTTGGCGCAGAAAAGAGCACTGGGCAGATAGTTCTAATCAAAAGCGATAAAGCTGAAGAAGAAATTGTTGTTCCGCACGGCAAGCATCTTTCCGTTCATGAGGGAGACAGAGTTCGCAAAGGGCAGTCTCTTGCCGAAGGCTCAATAAGCTTAAAAGACATTCTTGATATTTTGGGCGAAGAAGAATTGCAGAGGCATTTGATAGACGAGATTCAATCGGTTTATCGCTTGCAGGCTGTTACGATTTCTGATAAGCACATAGAGTGCATAGTTCGCCAGATGATGAGAAAAGTAACCATAACCGATCCGGGCGATTCCAAGTTCTTGACTGGCGAAGATGTATCTAGAATAGAGCTTCGCTTGGAGAACAGCAGGCTGCAAGAAGAGCACAAGGCAGAAGCCCAATATGCTCCGTTGCTGCTTGGCATAACAAAAGCCGCTCTTGCAATGGATAGCTTTATAGCGGCGGCTTCTTTCCAAGAAACCACAAAGGTGCTTACCAAAGCCACCATAGCCGGTTCAAAAGACAAGTTGCTTGGCTTAAAGGAAAATGTGATTATGGGCCGTTTGATTCCATCTGGAACAGGAGCTTTGCATTTGCGGAACTTGGAAATAAAGGATTCCGATGTGGAAGAAGCTACGCCGGAACTTCCGCGCGGTCATTCTTTTGCGGATGATGATTTTGAGGA
The DNA here is from genome assembly GCA_009777135.1 of Candidatus Fibrimonadales bacterium. Lineage (GTDB taxonomy): Bacteria > Fibrobacterota > Fibrobacteria > Fibrobacterales > Fibrobacteraceae > Fibrimonas. The sequence continues at coordinate 2,297 of WRMM01000018.1, read as the reverse complement.
CATAGATGATGAACTCGAATAAAATAACTATATTAGAACCTGCATTTAGGAGAATTTAGAGTGCCTACAATTCAACAATTAGTGCGTCTTGGCCGTGAAAAGGTTAAAAACCGTACAACAGCCCCAGCGCTTAAAGCTTGCCCCCAGAAACGCGGCGTTTGCAGTCGTGTTTACACAACAACGCCTAAAAAGCCAAACTCCGCTTTGCGCAAAATCGCCCGCGTGCGACTCAGCAACAAGATGGAAGTTACCGCTTACATACCGGGCGAGGGCCATAACCTGCAAGAACATTCCATTGTGCTGATTCGCGGAGGCCGCGTTAAAGACGTTCCTGGTGTTCGCTACCACATTATTCGCGGCGCGCTTGATACCCAGGCTGTGAACGGTCGCAAGCAGGCTCGTTCTCGCTACGGCGTTAAAAAGAAAGCAGCTGCAGCTGCGCCAGCAAAGGGCGGAAAGAAGTAAGGAGTAATTATGTCTAGAAGAAGAAAGTCTATTCACCGTTCAATTTTACCGGATCCTCGCTATAACTCAACTTTGATAACCGAGTTGGTTGGCGTTGTTCTTAAAAAGGGCAAAAAGACCATAGCAGAGCGTATTGTTTACACTGCGCTTGAAGAACTGAATAAAAAAGTTCAAGGTTCTGAAACCGTTATGGAAAAATTTGAGCAGTGTCTTGAAAACATCAAGCCTCAGGTTGAGGTTAAAACCCGCAGAGTTGGCGGCGCAAACTATCAGGTTCCCATTGAGGTAGCTCCTGAGCGCGCCAAGGCTCTTGCGCTTCGCTGGCTTTTGACGGCAGCTCGCAAAAGAAACGAGCAGAACATGGCGCTTCGTTTGGCTGCGGAATTAGTTGCTTCGAAAAACAACGAAGGCGGCGCAGTTCGCAAAAAAATAGAAACGCACAAAATGGCAGAAGCAAACAAAGCATTTGCGCATTTCAGGTGGTAGGCTATCGTTTTCTTTTCTACCTCTGCCTAAACCTCGGCGCAGCCTTGCCTTTCGGCGTTGCCTTTCCGCTCGCTGCAGGCTGCAAACCGATAGCAGTTTTCCTTCCCAGCAACCCCGCTCTGTCTGGCACAAACAGCATTGCCAATTCCAAACGCCTGATATTCGGATGCCATTCTATAGGCATTATTTTTCTCAAAACATATCCGAATTTTCGCCAGCGCTCCGATTCTTTTGCGGCATTTTGCAAATTGCCTGTTATATGAACCACTCGTTCTGGCTTTGAATCTGCTATTGCCTGCGTTAAAGGCTGCGTTAAAAGCTCGCCTCCGGGGGGGTTCAATAGAATAGTCCACTTACCCTTGTTTATTTCACCGGCAAAAAATTTTTTAACCCATGTTTCATCCAATTTGCTGTAGTAAAAATGAGCATTTTTTATTTTCAGGCTTTGTACATTTTGCGTAAATGATGATTTTGCCCATTCACGCATATCAAGGCAATGTATATCCTTGAAACTGCCGCTGAGCAACATGGTTTCTATTGCCGCTCCAGAATAGCAGCAAAGCAGGCGGTCGTCTTTTGCTGGGTGCAGCCATTCATGCAGTTTTTCTCCAAGGCGCAGATATGTTCCTTTGCTTTTTGGGAGCCAATCTAAAATATGAAAATATAGCTTGGTTGATTCAAGCTTTATATATTCCGAGCCAAAGCCTTTGCGCAAAGTATATTGCATGGATGGTGGCGGGTTGGAGGTATCAAAGGGGAAAGCAGGTTTTGTTTGAACGGAATGCGCGCACAGGATTTCTGGATGATTTCTTTGCAGATAATCCAAAAATGTTTTATAGCCGCGGCTTTGCTCCGGAGTTTTCAAGTGCGCCTGTATGAGCGCTCCATAGCAGCCATCGCAATTTGAGCGGAAAATTATCTGAAAAATTTGCTTTTTAAAAAAACGCAAATGTTCTTTGCTTAACTGCTCTTCTATTTTTTGCAAGTTACTTGGCAAAGTCTCATCTGGAATACCCTCCCAAACAAGGACTCTTTTGCCTTTTATTTCTCTAGCAACATACCGCCAATCTCCACCGCCCTTTTCCGGCTCTGCAGTGAAAATAGCCTGTACTTTCCCGGGCACTTTACTCGCGTTAGCCCAATCGCTGATTTTTTGCTTTTTCTGTTCAATTGCGTTTGACATGTGGGTAAATATAGTAAAATACTGATTAATTCAAACTTAATGCTCTGGAACATGGGACAAGCGGCGTGTGGAGCTACATTGGCTGGGACATGATTATTTAAAAATCATGTCCCAAATAACGTAGATTTACACCTCGCTTGTCCCATGCTCCTTGTCCCAAGCG
>WRMM01000017.1 GCA_009777135.1 Candidatus Fibrimonadales bacterium | reverse complement strand
TTGATAACCCTGTTAATCTGGGTACAGGCAACTTCAGCCACTATCGTTGCCGTTTTGGAAATAATCCCTAACAGCGAAGAGGTTGACCTGTCAATTTCTGAGTTCCGCCACCTAACAGACGAACTCCGAAATCGCGCAAGAGAAACCTTGCCTAAAGGCTATTCCATCCTAACAAGAGACAACATAATCCAATTGCTCCCTCCAGCGGAAGACAAATCGCAATGCCTAGATGAAAGCTGTGCCGTAGAAATTGGCAGGGCGATAGGCGCAGAATATGTAACGCAGGGCTTCGTTGGCAAATTCCAGGGAATGCTCACCCTAACCGTAGAATTCTACGAATCTATGAGCGGCAACCTTTTAGGCAGTTTTGTAGTTGAGAGCGAAGATGCAAAAGGTCTGCTGTTAGCAATAAGAAAAAGAGCGCCGGCACTCTTTGCAAAATTGTCTGAACCTCGATACCCCAGATTATTTGATTTATCCGATTCCAAAGATGAAAGTCAAAATTCCTATCTTTCAAAAAAAAGCACTTGGATAGCCATTGGCGGTGCTGTTGCCATTATTTTTGGCGTTTACAAACATGCAGACTCTGACAAGCTATACAGCGATTACAAAAAGAAACCAGCGGATTTGCCCAACGGCCTTGCAGAATACCAAGAATTTGAAAAGCAAAAAAATGCAGAATTGCAAAAATCCAAAGACGCAAGCAAACTTGGGAATATAGGCTATGCGGTTGGAGCTGCTTTGCTGACAACAGGAATAGCAGTGCATATATGGTTTTAGCTATCTAATCGTTTGGCGGTTTTATATTCCAAACAATTTCTATTTTACAAAAAATGAAACCCAGCCAATTCAAAAAAATTCAAAGATTGCTTGAGTTTTGGAAAAGCTCGCAGCCTTTGAATGAGCGTTTGCAACGTAATATTGACCAAGCTTTTATGATTGATTTCAACTACAATTCAAATCATATTGAAGGCAATACTTTGACATACGGGCAAACAAAATTACTGCTGTTCTTCGGGCAAGTGGAAGGCAGCGGTCTTATGCGTGATTTTGAAGAAATGAAAGCCCATAACGTAGGTTTGGAAATGATGAAAATAGAAGCTTTGGACAAAAATCGCCCTTTATCGGAAATTTTTATCAGGGAGCTAAACAGAACAATTTTGGCAGGAGACTTTTACAAATTAAGCGCAAACAAGAAATATAGATACAAGATACACGCAGGTATGTATAAAACTAGGCCAAATTCCGTTCTTACGCCATCTGGAGAAATATTTGATTATGCCTCGCCAGAAGAAACGCCATCCATGATGGGCGATCTTGTAAAATGGTATAATGCAAATGAGAAAAAGAAAACTTTATCTGCTATAGAGCTTGCCGCATTATTTCATTATCGCTACATTCGCATACATCCTTTTGAAGACGGCAATGGCAGAATTGCCAGACTGCTTGTAAATTATATTTTGCTCAGACATGGTTACCCTATGATAGTTATTCAAACCACCGACCGCAAAAATTATATTGATGCACTGGTTAAATGCGATAAAACAACAGGAGCAGAACCTTGCGATGGAGCTAATGCCGCAATAGAGCAAGTGAAACCTCTTTTAGATTATATGGCGAACTGCGTAGAGAAAAAGCTTGCGTTTGTAGAGCAAATTATTGCCGGGAAAATCAGGAAAATTGAGGAAACCGACAAAAAACAGCAAAATGTCAGTGTAAATATCAGTGTAAACAATGGTAAAAGTGTCAGTGTAAAAGATAATATTGTCAATATCATAAAGCAGAAAGCCAATATTACTGTTTCAGAAATAGCAAATCTTTTAGCTGTTGAAGAAAGAACTATTTACAGAAACATAGAAAAATTGAAATCTGGCGGCATTATTGAGCGAATAGGAGCGGATAAGAATGGGTATTGGGAGGTAAAAAGTGCTTTTTATTGAAAATAATTATCTATATTTATGTTTAACATGGCAAATTTAATGTTTAGTTGAAAGTGGAGAGTTGAGAATTGAGAGTTATTAATCAAATATCAGGTGCAGGTGCTAATCTTGGTGCTCAAGGTCGCTATGCGCGTAACAACTCTCAACTCTTCACTCTCAATTCTCAACTAGTTTCCGCTAATAAAGTTGCTACCCCCCTCCCCCCCCATTGTCAGAACCGGGATTTTCTGGATTAAAGGATTTACAAGATTATTTTTATTTGAATTTGGTTTATATTTTAAACTTATCGGCATTTTATTTTCAAAATATTCTGTTAATCTTAAAATCCAGAAAATTCTGGTTCAGACAAAAGGAGTTCGCTATGAACAATCTAACCACTAGTCGCTGGCTGTTAGCCGCTTTTGTCCTCATTGCTGCTTTGATGTTTTCTTGCAGCGATAAGGAAGCTATAGAATTTTTTACCGAGGAGGAGAAGGAGCAGATGTTTGCTTCTTGGCCTTCTGGGGATGGCGGAAGTTCTAGTAGTTCTAATTTGCCGGAAGAGAATATTTTTTGCAAAATTGGAGATAACTGCGTAGAAGTTCCTTTGGCAATGTGTTTGGGAACCCAAGGTATGCAAGTGCCTGACTGCGGAATTTCGTCTTCTAGCACAGTTTACGGCAGCTCTAGTTCGGTTGGCGAAGCGAAGGATGTTTACTGCAAAGTTGGGGAGAATTGCAGTTTGATTACGGAACACGCTTGCTCCGTTGTGGAGGGAACAATAGTGCCTGATTGCGGAGTTTCATCGTCAAGCAGCGTGCCGGGCAGTAGCTCTAGCAACGGTTCTAGTAGCAGTTCTGCATTAAAAGAGTGCGAGGATTTATATAACCCTGATACTAGATTTTGTTACGATGGCATAATATACGATAAATGCGATGGTATTGCATATAACCCTGCAACTCACATTTGCACAGGAAACACAGCTACCCGTGCGAGATGCAACAACATTGACTATAATCCGCTAACGCAATTCTGCTACCAAAACAGCAAAGTTGGTCAAATCTGCGCAGGAAATTCAAGCTATGACCCTGATAATTATGAGTGCGAGAATAGTATTTTGCTTACGAGATGTGGCAGTGGCAATGATTTTTACAACCCTGCAACAGAAGCTTGTTGCAGCAACAGCAAATATACGCAGGCAACGCAATATTGTTCCAATGGTACAGTAAGAACATACGGCACATTGAATGACACTCGCGATGGACTAACATACAAAACTGTGGAAATTGGCACGCAAATCTGGATGGCGGAGAATTTGAATCATGATGCTGATGGCAGCCGTTGCTATGGCGATAATACAGGCAGCGACAGCCAGAACAGATGCGACACCTACGGCCGTCTCTACAATTGGGCAATGGCTATGAACAATTCCGCAAGCTCCACAGCCACACCTAGCGGAGTTCAGGGCGTTTGCCCCCAAGGCTGGCATCTGCCCAGCGATAATGAGTGGAATGTGATGACTGCGGCGGCAGGCGGCACCGGCACTGGCGGTCGCATAGGTGCAGGCACGATATTGAAAGCAACTAGCGGATGGAATACAGGCTCCGGGTATATAGAAGGCAAGGACAACCACGGCTTTTCGGCTCTCCCGGGCGGCACCCGCTTTTCTGGCAGCTTCAGCGGTGTCGGCAACTCCGGCAGCTGGTGGAGTGCTACGCAGAGCGATGTCAGCTTCGCTTGGCGCCGGTCCATGGGCTACAATGACAGCGATGTGGACAGGTTCAGCCACGATAAGAGCAACCTGTTCAGTGTTCGCTGCGTTCGGGACTGAAACACGCTGTGTTAGTGAAGCTACGGGCCACAAAAGAACTTGCACCATAAGGTGCGGACTTTGCCAAATCTCACCTCCCCAAGGGTTTGGCAAGGGTAAACAAAACAGATGGGGAATGGAGATGAAAAATGGAAAATTTGCTTTCTGTTTTTAATGCGATTGTACTAGCACTTACTTTGTATGTTAATTACACAACAAGGAAATTAATAAATAAAGAAAGGTTTGAAAGTACTTTTTTCAAAATGTTTGAAAATTTTCAAAATTTGTTAGCTCAAATAACAGATCTTGTAAATACGAAAAATGCTATATCAGTAGATCCGTTTGGAACGGCTTGCGAAAAAAGAAGTTTATCAAAACATCCAAAAGTAGATCAATGTTTCAATACACTATTTCAGATTTTAAAATATATTAACAAAAGCGGAATAAAAGATAAAACGATGTACATTGACATTATTCGTCCTTTGTTAATAAATGAAATTTTCTCTTTATATGAAACTTATGTAAGAGATAGTAATTCAAATGAACATAAAAGTTTATTTGAGAAATATTTTAAAAATTCTCAAAACCCTAACTAATCCTAATTCTAACAAAAGGAAGCAAACTATGCAAAATCTCCTCCTCTCCCTCCTCCTCATAGCGGCAGTAGCACACGCCCAAATCGTCGCCGTTTTGGAAATAATCCCTAACAGCGAAGAGGTTGACCTGTCAATCTCCGAGTTCCGACACCTCACAGACGAACTGCGAAATCGGGCGCGGGAAACTTTGCCAAGAGGATACTCCATCCTCACAAGAGACAACATAATACAGCTGCTGCCCCCAGCGGAAGACAAATCGCAGTGCCTAGATGAAAGCTGCGCCGTGGAAATTGGAAGAGCAATAGGAGCCGAATATGTGACCCAAGGATTTGTTGGCAAATTCCAAGGAATGCTCACGCTCACCGTAGAACTCTACGAATCCATGAGCGGAAACATGCTCGGCAGCTTCGTCACCGAAAGCAACGACGCAAAAGGCTTGCTGGGAACCATAAGAGAAAAAGCACCTTCTCTCTTTGCAAAATTGTCTGAACCACGATTCTCAGGATTAAAGGATGACCAGGATTATGCAAAACCCCAAACCCTAAACCCCATACCCCAAACCCAAAAATCCCGCTCCTCAAAGTTCATCGCCATCGGCCTCAACGTCCTCGGAGCTACCGCTATAGGCTTTGGCGTTTACAAACATGCGGACTCAAACAAATTATACGGCGATTACAAAAAGAAACCAGCGACTTTGCCCAGCAGCCTCGCAGAATACCAAGAATTTGAAAAGCAAAAAAATGCGGAACTGCAAAAATCCAAAGACGCAAGCAAACTCAGGAATATAAGCTACGGAGTTGGAACTGCCTTGCTAACAGCAGGAATAGCAGTGCATATTTGGTTTTAACTTTCTAGAGACGGATTACGCTAGCCACTGCCAACAAATCCGCATTCATTTTTACTAAATTCCTTGCATGTCTCCCTTCCTTGCATTGCCTTTAGCTTATATCCTAGGCTCTATTCCAAGCGCGGTTTGGATTGCTAAAATTAGCAAAGGCATAGATATTCGGGAGCATGGCAGCAAAAATGCGGGTTTAACGAATGTGTTCAGGGTTTTGGGCTGGAAGCCTGCAATGCCAGTTATTTTGATTGATTTGTCAAAAGGATTTTTTGCAGTGTTTTTGGCAAAGGGCGGACCGGAGTGGGTTCCGATTGTTGCTGGCTTGCTTGCGATTTTTGGGCATAGCTTCACCTGCATGGCTGGCTTTAGAGGCGGAAAGGGAGTTTTAACCGCTCTGGGCGTGTTTCTCGCTTTGCAGCCTGTGCTTGCGCTCACCTGCTTTGCGTTTTGGGGAGTTTTGCTTGCCGTTTCAAAGTATGTTTCGGTGGCTAGCATTGGCGCATGCTCCTTGCTTGCCGTGCTTGCTACTTTTGGTTTTGTTTCTGATATTTTGCCTGCCTATAATTTGGGTATTGGCGTTTTTGTTTTGTCTTGGCTGGTATCAATTTTTGTTATTGTTAAACATAAAGCAAATATGGTGAGGCTTTGGAATGGCACAGAAAATGGTTTTGGAAAAAAGAGAAAAATATGAGAGATGAATTAGACAAAATGCATGAAGAATGCGGAGTGATGGGTATCTTTAACGGAGATTCCGTTGTTAGGAATTTAGCCATGGGCCTTTATGCCTTGCAGCACAGAGGGCAAGAAAGCGCAGGCATTGCGGTAACAGATGGCGAAAAAGTTCGGGTGAGCAAATCCATGGGTTTGGTGGCAAACCTTGCGAACAGCGGAAAACTGGATAATATTGCTGAAAACGGCTTTGCCGCTATTGGCCATGTTCGCTATAGCTCCACAGGCTCCCGCACGCTTGCAAATGCCCAGCCTATGCTGGTATCTTGCAAGTGGGGATATTTGGCGGTTGCGCAGAACGGCAACATAATTAATGCTCAGGAACTTCGCGCAGAGATGGAATCTAACGGTCATATTTTCCAGAGCACATCAGATTCAGAAATTCTTCTGCACGAAATTTCGCGCACCAAAGCGGATAATTTGCCTGATGCAATTCGCATAGCGGTTAAAAAATTCAAAGGCAGTTTTTGTTTGCTGTTTTTAACAAATGATTCAATGTATGTGGTTCGGGATGGTTTTGGCTATCGCCCGCTTTGCTTTGGCAAAAAAAATGATTCGTGGGCTTTGGCAAGCGAATCTTGCGCTTTTGATTTGCTAGGCGTGGATTATGTCAGAGACATTCAGCCAGGCGAGTTTTTATCCATAAGCAAAGACGGCGTTCGCTCTGAGCAGCTAATCAAAAAAGACAGAAAAGCGTTTTGCATATTTGAATTTGTTTATTTTGCCCGCCCAGACAGCAAAATTTTTGAGCAGAGCGCAGATAAAATTCGCCGCAAAATGGGGAAAAAACTGGCAGAAGAAAGCCCCGTTGACGCAGACATAGTTATTCCCTGCCCAGACAGCTCAACAACCGCTGCTATTGGCTATTCTCAGGCAAGCGGAATCCGCTTTGAAATAGGGCTTTTGCGAAACCATTATGTTGGCAGGACGTTTATAGATCCTTCTCAAAATGTAAGGGAGCAAAAAGTAAAATTGAAATTCAACACCATAAGCGGCGTGCTTAAAGACAAAAAAGTTTGTTTGGTTGATGATTCCATTGTGCGCGGAACAACCTTGAAAATTATTTGCAAAATGCTAAGAGAGGCTGGCGCAAGAGAAGTTCATGTTCGCATTGCAAGCCCTCCCGTCAGGTTTCCATGTTCTTTTGGAATGGATTTTCCAACCCCCGGAGAATTGGTGGCAAATGCGCTTGAGCCAAAGGAGGTGGCAAAGCTGCTGGGCGTTGAAAGCCTTGGCTATTTGAGCGTTGATGGAATGCGTGAGTGCACTGGTTCGCCAGATGACTTTTGCGGCGCATGTTTTGATGGAATTTATCCAGAAAACGGAGAAGCATAATGAACGTTCCTGCTCCTGAAATCAGGCTGGCAATACTTTTCGCTTCTGTTTTTGCCATATCTCTTTTTGTTGCCATAGCAGCGATAATGCATTCTGTTGGCAACATGGCAAACCATTTGAATCGGATGAAATTCATAATTTCAAAAGAAATAATTTTGCGCCATAACCGCCAAGTTAATTATTACAAGCAGCAAAAACAGAGAGCCATTGCCAAGCAGGAGCGTGAAAACAGGCAAAAAGTTCTGCTGGAGATTCCGTTGGTAAGAAACTCCGATCAGAAGAGAAAAGAGAGGCTGTGAAAATCTTAAAACTTCCCCACCGTCAAACCGGCATACAATCCTGGCCACAGGCGAACTTTATTATCTCCAAAAGTCCAGTGCCAGTGGTAACCGCCGCGAGGCTCAACATGCAATCCGTCTCCGTAGCCTTCTGAGAGAGCGTTCATGGTTAAGCCGCTTGAAAGAGCTAAACCTGGCAAAAGCTTGTATGCCCCGCCAAGGCGAACTTTTTGCAGATAGTTGCCCGGATCATTTTTGTTTACGCTTGCAGTTTGAAAACTGCCGGGATTTTCAGCGTAGGTATTTGAGAAAGAATAGTCAAGGCTAAAGAAGTTGCTCCACATTCCAAAGCGGGTTCCCAAACCCCAGCCCCAGCTCTGAGGAAATTTCTCGCTCCAGCCGCCGCTTAATTTTGGATTTAATGTATATTCAAAAAGCGTGTAGAGATAAGGAGTTCCCATGTGCAAAGTGGTGCCGGCTCTGCCTGTTTCATCTACATAAAACGTTGCGTCTATAATGCCATTGCCAACAATATTTATCAAACCTATCGGGGTATAATCGCTTTTTGCCGAAATATTTATTATTCCAACTTGCCTTCCAACATGCCCACCTACATTTATCACGCCACATTGCAACTTTCCAACGCTCCCAGCAGCATTTATCACACCGCCTTGTATATATTCCACTTTGCCAGCAGCATTTATCACGCCGCCTTGTGCATAACCAGCGTTGCCTGCCAAATTCATTACTCCGCCCTGAGCATATTCTGTTTTGCCTGTTATATTCATCACGCCGCCCTGCAATTTACCAGCATTGCCAGCTACATTAATTACCCCGCCCTGAGCATAATCCATTTTTCCGCCGATGTTAATAACGCCGCCTTGTGCATAACCTGCATCTTTTGCAATATTTATCACACCGCCTTGCCCCATTGTAACCTTATTCGCTAAATTTATCACACCGCCCTGGCCGCCATTCAAGCTATCAACCAAAACATTTAAGGGACTAGCCTGAATTCCAGAACCATTTACGGCAATATTCGGGCCAAAAGCAGCCTGCACACCTTTGAAATTAGATGCAATATTAAAGCCCGTTGTAATTTGAGTGCCTTCTATGTCTGTTGCATAATTAGCCGCAACTGCAATTTGAGCACCGTAAATTTTTTTCGCTGCTACATTCGCTATCGTATTTATTTGAGCACCCGCCATATCATCTCTGGCTATGTTAGCCAGCAGTGAAACTTGCGAACCAACAAAAGCGTTCTTGGCATCGGTAACAAACAATCCAAACTGCGTTCCGCTTGCTGGCTTGTCGCTGGATGCATACATATTCAAATTGAAACTGTATGGAGCCTTGCGAGCGGAATCCAATCCGTCAACAAGCGCGGAATCTGCATCGCCTCGGGCAACAGCTATTTCTCTGTCTATGTTTTTCATATTGTTCATTGAAAGAACATGTTTTTTGCCATCTGCAAGCACAATGTCTCCTGCTCTCCACAAACGGCTCGGAGCTTCCATTTGCACGGAATATTTCCCTGAAGGAAGCCCAAGTTCCAAAGGCCTGCCCCCAATTTTGTGAAGCTCCGCAACCAAATTACCTTTGTCGTCTCTGATAAAAAATCTCCCTTCCATGTCTTTTTCCAAAACCAAGCTTGAAGAAACTTGCCGCAAATCGGTCATAACAACATCGCCTGTGCCCGCAAGGTTCATATCGCGGCTTGGATGTTGCACGCCACCGCTTGTGGACTGGGTTTGCCGCATGGTTTCGTTAAATGCAAATTGATACGCTTCGTTCAGCGTAACTTTGCCATCTCCAGTCATGTCTGCGGCTCCGCGCAAACCATTTACCAAAGAGTGAGTGAAAAAACTGCCTTTTAGGCGGTCGCTCTCTTGGCTCACCTCGTTTTCATTGGAGCTTGTCAAAAATGCATAGCCCTTCATTTCGCTGCTGGCATCTTGCAAAAAAGCTGGCCTTGAAACGCCGCCCTTTGTTCTGGTTATGGCTCCAGAGCCGCATGCGTCAATTACGGCAACTTTTACATCCGCATTCAAGCCATGAACGCTTTGGCGAAAATCCGCCCAGCTGTAAATATCTCTGCCAAGCCTTAAACCCTGCTCATCTGCATGTCCGCTGTAATATACAATCACTTCTTTGCGGGCATTAGGATTTTTGCTTTGCAAGCGCTTTTCCATATCGGCAAATCCTTTGCGCATGGATACGGCATCTGGGCCAAAAACGCGCAAAACGTTGTTTTTTTCAATGCCTCCCATCTGAGACATCACATTTGCAAAAGAATTGGCGTCGCTTTCTGCGTAGCGAAGCAAAACTTTGCCAGAACCGCCATTATTTGCGCCAGCAACAAGCAAAAAACGTTCAACTTTTTGCGAAGCAGCATGCAAAAAAGCGACAAAAATCAGCGAAAATACAAAAATAACCTTTTTCATATCTATTTAACACCTAAAATAGGAAAAAGTGTTACTGCCTTTTCATTTTTTATTCGCAAATATAGATTTCTACCTTATCCCTTATGCCCAAAAAGCTTCCATACGGCCAAAGCAACTTCGCCGATTTGATTGAGCGAAACTACGCTTACGTTGATAAAACCCGCTATGTTGAGCTATTGGAAAACGAAAACAACACCTACCAGTTCTTTATCCGCCCGCGCAGATTCGGCAAAAGCCTGTTTTTATCCGTGCTGGAGAATTATTACGACTTGAGCAGAAAAGACAAGTTCAAGTCTCTTTTCGGCAATCTCTACATTGGCAAAAACCCGACTCCGGAGCAGGGCAAATACGCAGTCATGCTGTTCAATTTCTCCGGACTTGACACGGATAACCATGAAAGCTTCAGAAAATCTTTTTCAAATAGGGTGCAGGATTCTGTTTTGGCTTTTTTGAATCGCTACAGCGATTATTTTCCAAATACCGAAGCCGCCATGCAGAGCATAAACGAGAACAAGCCCGGCATAGGAGCGATAAACACGGCGTATAATTTAGCCGAGAAAAACGACATCCCCATATTTGCCATCATAGACGAATACGACCATTTCGCGAACAATCTTATAGCGATGGGCGAAAGCTACGCGGGCGAGGTCAAGAGAGGCGGCATAGTCCGCGCTTTCTACGAAAACTTGAAAGCGGGCACCAGCTCGGTTGTCAAGCGCATATTCATAACGGGCATCACCCCTATGATGCTCAACGATTTGACGAGCGGCTTCAACATGGCAACCGACTGTAGCCTTTTCCCCAAGTACAACGAGATCATGGGCTTTACGAGAGAAGAGGTTGAATGGCTGATGCAGGAGACCGGAGTTGACAAAAACCTGATAAAGGTTGACATGGAAGCCTACTACAACGGCTACATGTTCTATGAAAAAGCCGAAAACAGGGTTTACAATTCCCAGATGATACTTTATCTGTTCAATCAAATACTGCAATTGAACGAGCAGCCTTCTCAAATAATAGACACCAACCTTCAAACCGATTACGCAAGGCTTCGCCGCTTAGCGGAGAATGAGAGCAACCGTGAAAAGCTGCTGCAAATAACAAGGGATGGCGGCGTTGCGGGCAACATAATTGAGAAATTTTCTTTGGAGAAGCTGAACAACGATGAGTATTTCATTTCTCTTTTGTTTTACTTGGGCATGCTCACCAACGGCGGGGTTAGAGAAGGGCAGACTTATTTGAAAATTCCCAATTATTCCATAAAGACTCTTTACTGGGAATACATAGTTTCATACGTTCAGGATTTGGAAAAAACGCAAATTAGCACCTCTGAGCTTTCCGCCACGCTTAGAGAAATGGCTTTCAGAGGCAATATAAAACCCTATCTTGATTTTTTCACGGAGAATTTTTTGAAACGCCTCTCCAACAGGGATTTGATGAATTTTGACGAGAAATACATCAAAGTAATGATGCTTTCCAGCTTGTTTGCAAGCCGCTTGTATCTGCCTGTTTCGGAAGATGAGAACATAAACGGCTACACGGATATTTATTTGCAAAAGCACCCCGCTGTTAAGGATATTAAGTTTGAATATGTTTTTGAGATAAAGTATGCCAAGACGGATGCTACTGAAGCGGAGGTAAAGGCTAAATTTGGGGAAGCGGAAGCGCAGATTGAGAAGTACAAAAAGGATCCTAGGTTTGCGGGCAGGGATGATGTTAAGTTTGCAGCGCTTGTGTTTAAGGGGAAGGGGGAGTGCTTGTAAACCACCTCACCTCTTCCTACCCTTTATTGCCCTTACCTGCTCTTTCTGCAATTGGGGAATTGATTTTTCAGGCGTTGGTAAATTCTCTGGCATTGTGCCGCCAATTCTTTCAATTGCCCCACGCACTTCCCTGCCTATTCTGTAGTGTATTTTACCTGCAGTCACTTTGTTGGTAATATTATTTTTTGTCAATGCATCCTCAGTTTGCGTTATGCGGAATAAATTAGCCGCAAGCTCTACACTGCCCATATAATCTAAAATCTCTTTATTCTTGCCGATACATTTTCTTTTGGCTATATCGCTCGCCTTTAATCCTCCATACAATCCCATATACCCTTTATCAGTAAAAGCAGCATACTCATATATAGTCTGAATGCCTGCTCGTTTTGCTACTTCATATAGCAACATATTTTTTTGTTTTATGTCGCTGCGCAAGAACAATCTTTTTCCATCTTCATCAAGGCGATTATAAAGTTCCTGAACTTCTTGCTGCCTAGTCTTAACAGCAAAATACATTTGCCCATGTGCAATAGCCTCTTTACGAGGGTCGCCGTTCATCACTATAAGGTAACAGGCAAAGCGAGTGAGACGCATATCGTTGACTTCCCTTTTTGTTTCACTTCCTATTTCGACCAATTTGCCAACGTCGGCAAAATGGTATTTTGGCTCTTGTTCGTTTAACTTGCAAGATACCATTGCTCTGTCTATTACATCGCAAAAACGCCGCCATTGTGCATAGCCTAGAACGCTTTGCAGTTCTCGCGCAAGCCAATATTCATTTCCATTTTCATCTAAATGTTTGATATCTTCAAACTTTTTTACTTGCCATTTCTCAATACTCATAATACTTCCTGAAAGATTGCATTCGCTGGAAATATAGAAATTTCTATATTATCCCTTATGCCCAAAAAACTTCCTTACGGCCAAAGCAACTTTGCCAATTTAATCAAAAGCGGCTATGCCTACATAGACAAAACCCGCTACATTGAATTATTGGAAAACGAGAATAATACATACCAATTCTTCATTCGCCCCCGCAGATTCGGCAAAAGTCTTTTCATTTCCATTTTGGAGAATTATTACGGGTTGGGAGAATTGAGAATTGAGAATGGAGAATTGAGAATAGACAGTAGCAGAACAACCGCTTTATTCAAAGATTTGTACATCGGGAAGAATCCTACTCCCGAGAAGAATAAGTATGCGGTTATGAATTTTGATTTTTCGGGGCTGAATACCGATAGTCACGAGGAATTTGTAAAATCTTTTTCAAACAGAGTGCAGGAATGCGTAAGATTATTTTTAGAGAGATACCAAAACGCTTTTTCTAATTCCGCAGCTTTATTAAATTCATTGGACGAGAAAAATCCTGGAGTTGGGGCTTTGGATCTAGCTTACGCAGCAGCCTTCAATGCAAGCGTTCCAATATTTGCCATAATAGACGAATACGACCATTTTGCAAACAACCTTATAGCGATGGGCAAAACTTACAAGGACGAAGTCAAGGCAGGCGGCATAGTCCGCACTTTTTACGAAAACTTAAAAATAGGCACTGATTCGGTTGTTCGCCGCATATTCATAACGGGTATCAACCCCATGATGCTAAACGATTTGACGAGCGGCTTCAACATGGCAACCGATTACAGCTTGTTCCCAAAATACAACGATATGTTCGGCTTTACCAGGGAAGAGGTTGAATGGCTGATGCAGGAAACAGGCGTTGACAAAACTTTAATAGAAGTTGACATGGAAGCCTACTACAACGGCTATATGTTCAACGAAGAAGCAAAAAATAAAGTTTACAATTCTCAGATGATTTTGTTTTTGTTCAATCAAATTTTAAGACAAGGCAAACAGCCTAGCCAGATAATAGACACCAATCTCCAGACCGATTACGAGAGACTGCGCCGCTTGGCGGAGAACGAGGACAACAGGGAAAAGCTGATGCAGATAACGTTAAATGGCGGCATTTTTGGCAATATAGTCGAGAAGTTTTCTTTGGAAAAACTGGAGAGCGAGGAATACTTTATTTCCCTTTTGTTCTACATGGGGATGCTTACAAATGGCGGGATGCAAAGAGGCAGGACATGGCTGAAAATTCCCAATTATTCCATAAGAACTCTTTACTGGGAATATATAGTTTCATACGTTCAGAATTTGGAGAAAACGCGAGTTAGCACCTCGGAGCTTTCGAATGTTATTGACGAAATGGCTTACGATGGCAGTATAAAACCTTATCTGGATTTTTTCACGGAGAACTTTCTTAAACGTCTCTCTAACAGGTATTTGGCAAATTTTAACGAGAAATACATAAAAGTAATGATGCTTTCCAGCTTGTTCATAAGCCGCTTGTATTTGCCTGTTTCGGAAGATGAGAACATAAACGGCTACACGGATATTTATTTGCAGAAGCACCCCGCAGTGAAGGATATTAAGTTTGAGTATGTTTTTGAGATAAAGTATGCCAAGACTGATGCTGTAGAAGCGGAGGTAAAAGCTAAATTTGAGGAAGCGGGAGCGCAGATTGAGAGATACAAGAAGGATCCGAGGTTTGCCGGCAGGGAAGATGTTAAGTTTGCCGCGCTTGTGTTTAAGGGGAAGGGCGAGTATGAAAGCAGGGAATAAACCCACCTACATCTGGGCGCAGGGCATTATGGCGTTTTAACCGCCCTTGATTGGGGTCATATTGGATGCCCCGCTCCAGACCCTCTGGATGCCTCAACAAATTTATTATATTAACGCTATGTTATCTCTATATATTGCCGCCGTTTTTGCGTTTTTCCTTTCTGCCTGTGGCGGGGTCGATTCTAGCTCCAATTCAGACGACCCAAGTTCATCATCTGGTACATCCTCGGGAGGAGGCTCATCTGGAGGGTCTAGCGACTTGCGAACTTTTGAAAGTTGCAAAGAGGATTTTGAATCTTTGACAGAATTCTGCTTTGACGGGGAAGTTTATCCAAGGTGCGGCGGCGAAGAGTACGATCCTAGATCAAGATTTTGCTTTCAGAATAAGTTTTATCTGAAATGCGGTGGCGATGAATACCATCCTTTGATGCAATTTTGCGGCGATGATGAAATTCCTCATATGAGGTGCGATGGCAAATAGCGCGACCCTGAAAATGAATTCTGTTTTGGCGGCAATATTGTCCCTAAGTGCGCAGGTCAAAATTTTAATCCCGATGAAGAATTTTGCTTTGGAGGCACGCTTTATCAAAAATGCAATGGCAATGAATTTTTGCCTTCTGCGCAATTTTGTTTTAAAACTAAACTTTATCCTATGTGCAAGGGTGATGAGTATGACCCTTCAGAAACAGCTTGCTGCGGTGAAGAAAAAATGGATATTACAGGCAATAAATTCTGTTTTAACGGAAAGCCTGAGGAAAAGTGCGGCAACAAGGAATATAACCCTAGCAGAGAATTTTGTTTTAAAAGCAAAGCTTATGATATATGCGGATTTAATCAATATGACCCTGACGAGCAAGACTGTTTTAATAATGCGGTTTATTGGATAACAGGCTGTTCTGCTAGTGAGGATGTTAAATTTTGTAGCAAAGATGGTACGAAAATCATCAACTATGGAGTATGCGAGTTGAGCGAGCTTATGTACAATGTTGAAAAGCAGT